>CAISVC010000201.1 GCA_903888815.1 uncultured Fibrobacterota bacterium | reverse complement strand
TAATTCACCTTTTTCGCTTTATACAAAAAACCCTCCGGATATTTCCGGAGGGTTTTTTTATTGTATAATCAACAGCAGCGCAACAATTGTTTTTCCTTTATTCCGGAAATATATTCAATATATAGAATCCTTATCGGACATAACCGGTACCGGGTACCGAAAATACAGGAGGCGTTGTATGCGGACCATCATGCGTTGGAGCGTATTCATCGCACTGTTCGCTCTTTCCGCGGCTGCACAGGACAGGATGACCTGGTGGCGTGATGCGCGGTTCGGGATGTTCATACACTGGGGCGCCTACGCCCAGCTCCACGGATGGTGGAACAGCCAGAGAACAACCGGCCTGGGCGAATGGATCATGAATGATATGCGGATCTCAATACCCAATTATGAGACGAGTGCCGCTGCGCCCTTTAACCCGACCCAATTCAATGCGGCTGCCTGGGTCGGCACTGCCAGAGCGGCAGGCCAGAAATACATCGTCATCACCTCCAAGCACCACGAAGGATTCAGCATGTTCACTACCGGGGTTGCGAGGTTTTCCCCCTATGATATCGTTGAATATACGCCGTGGAAACAGGACCCTCTTACGGCGCTGTCTGCCGAATGCAAGGCACAGGGCGTCCGGTTCTGCGTCTATTATTCGATCATGGACTGGCACCACCCGGCGCAAAGCAATTACGGCGCGGCCATGAGCAATAAAACCCAGTATGTGGCGGACATGAAGGCGCAGCTGCAGGAAATCATCAGCCGGTATGACCCTGACGTCATCTGGTTCGACGGCGAATGGCAGTCATGGTGGACAACGGCCGACGGCACCGATCTCCACCAGTATCTGCTCGGCCTGAAACCGACGCTGATCGTCAACAACCGCATCGGGAAGCGCGCACTGACTGACGGGGATTTCGGAACCCCGGAACAGACCATCCCGACCGACGGTCTGGATTACGACTGGGAGTCATGCATGACGATCAACGACACCTGGGGTTACGAAGACTTTGATGTCAACTGGAAAACCGGCCTCACGCTGCTCACCAATCTGGTCGACTGCGCCTCCAAGGGGGGCAATTTCCTGCTCAATGTGGGCCCCACGCAGGCAGGCATCATCCCGCAGCCGGAAGTTGTCCGGCTTGATACCATGGGCGCGTGGCTGACGGTTTACGGCGAAAGCATTTACGGCACCAGGACTTCGATTTTTCCATCAGCCTTTACATGGGGTAAAGTCACGGTAAAAACAGGGAAAGTCTACCTGCACGTCATCACTTGGCCCGGGGGAAGCCATCAGCTCACCATTCCGGCGCTTAAAAATACCGTCAGCAAAGTATATCTGCTCAACGATACGAACGTGACCTGCCCCTATACGATCTCGAACTCCTCCATGACGGTCACGCTGCCGGCAGCAGCGCCGAACCGGTACGTTTCGGTCGTCGCCGTCGCAGTGAACGGCGAACCGCGGGTGAGCGATTCCCTCTATATCAATAATACGAACGCCGCGGCCGCGTACACCGGCGCCTGGACCTACAGCGGCGGCAGGGGTCTGGGCGATTACAAGGACGACGTGCATTACACCCAGACGAACGGCGATTATTGCGAGGTCACCTTCAAGGGCATCGGCGTCGATTATATCACGGAACGGAACAGCGACGAGGGACAGGTCGACATCTACATCGACGGCGTTTTTATAGCAACGGTGAACTGCAGCAACACCTCCCGCCAGACGCAGCAGGTGTTGTTCCACCGGGACCTGGCGTCCGGCACCCATACGCTGCGGGCCGTGAAAAGAAGCGGCCAGTATATGATTTTCGACGCACTGCGCATACGGATCGACCCTGCCGCGGTGCCGGTCATTGAGCAGAACAGCAGGTCCGCCGCGCCGGCAATTGAACCTGAGCTGCGTGCGCGCGCCGCAGGCAACATGGTGCGGTTCACCGTAAAAAACGTCTCCGGTGACTTCAGAAATATCTCGTTCAGGCTATTCAGGCCCGACGGCGTGCTGGTCCGCGAATTGACATCAGGCAAAACCTGCACGTGGGACATGAACGGCGTTCCCGGAGGGGTGTATTGCTATTCTCTGACCGTAACGCGGAGCGCTTCGCGTACCGGGACATGGTCAGGCGTCCTTCACCTCGTCCGGTAGACGCCGGCGGGCGCCGGGTCTTGACCAATAAAAACACACCATTTCTGCAATCAGGCGGTTTTCAGCAAAACGTTGATTCGCGCGCAGATAAAATCATGACCTCCGGAGAGCGCATTGCAGCCTTGAACCGGTACAGAATATGTGCGGGCTGCAAACAATAAATGCACGTTTTGTGTGCATAAACAACCGGATTTTTCCTTTGTTTCCGGAAACTGCGCAATTTTCGCATGCATGCCGTTCTGGTACTAATATTGCGTACTATATAGGGAAAGCTTTAAATCTCAAAGAAGCGGGTGCGGCCTTACCCCCTCCTCCCCCCTTCTTCACACGAAGAAGATGCCGTACCCCTTCTACGAGATTCTTCCCCGAATCTCTCATCCGGAAAGTGCAATTACCCGTTTTGATGGCAGGTTGTCTCTGTCCCGGCATATTGGCGAATAGCGCGATTCAAGATACATCGCCGATATCGGATGATCGGCGTTGGGCTTTGCGCTCGAGGCGGCGGGCTTGTTTTTCCCGGCGCTTTTGTTTCTTGGCCCGCTCCCTGCTGGTTTTTTCGAATGAAGCTCGTGATCGGTGCGGCATCCATGGCCTCCTGTCCGTTAAAAATCCGTTTATACCTGCTGTGAGAATTCGCGAAGTCCGCAATTGATCGATGGCCTTTTCAGTTTTTTTAACGCACTTTCCTTAATCTGGCGGATCCGTTCGCGCGTGAGGCTGTATCGCTGTCCGATATCGTCGAGCGTGTACGATGTATCGTGGCCGATCCCGAAATAGAGGTTAATGATTTCTTTTTCTCTTGGGTCAAGCAATGCAAGCGACCTTCCCAGTTCCCTGCGGAGAGAAACGCGTGTCATGGCGTCTTCCGCGGTGCCGGCGCCATCGTCTGAAAGCTTGTCGTAAAGGGTGGCTCGCCCGTCTTCGGAGGGAGCATCAAGGGACGCGTGGCGCCTAGC
>CAISVC010000200.1 GCA_903888815.1 uncultured Fibrobacterota bacterium | reverse complement strand
GTTCAAACCAGAGACGTACATCGACCGGAGAAAAATACTGAAAAAGCAGGTACAATCAGGCGTGATTCTGCTGCCCGGCAATGGAGATGCGCCGATGAATTATCCGGCGAATACCTATCAGTTCAGGCAGGACAGCACCTTTTTGTATTACTTCGGGCTCGATCTCCCGGGATGCGCGGCAATCATCGACATTGAAAACGGCGAAGAACTGCTGTTCGGCGATGATTGCACGGTTGAAGACATCGTCTGGATGGGGCCGCAGCCTCAGTTTTCCGAAACAGCAAAAAAGTCCGGCATAACCGGGACCAGCCGCACATTTCCGGCCGGCCGGTTGGAGGAAATCATGCAGGCGATTGTGCGCGGCAAACGGAAAGTACACTATATCCCGCAGTACCGGCCGGAGAACGCGGTGAAGATTGCCGGGTTTCTGGGCGTGCCATTGGCAGAAGTCAATAAAAACGCCTCTGTTGAGCTGGTCCGGGCTATAGCGGGCCAGCGCGCGATAAAGTCCGGCGAAGAGATCGAACAGATAGAAATGGCGCTTGATGTCGCCTTCGATATGTACGCCCTGGCCATGAAGCGTGCGAAACCGGGCATGTATGAATATGAGGTCGCGGGAGCCATGGAAGGCTTGCGCTCCGCAAGGGGAAGCGAATCGCCGTTCCCGACCATCCTCACGGTGCACGGCGAGGTGCTGCACGGCCATTCACACCGGAACCTGATGAAAGCCGGCGATCTTCTGGTCATTGACGCCGGGGCCGAATCGCCGCTGCACTATGCGAGCGATTCCACGCGGACGATTCCCATCGGCGGCCGTTTTAATACGATGCAGAAAGATATTTACGGCATTGTCCTTGCCGCGCAGCAGGCTGCCGTCGGGATGATGCGCCCCGGGGTGTTATTCAGAGACGTTCATCTGCGGGCAGCCGGAGTGGTGGCCCAGGGCATGAAGAAACTGGGTTTCATGAAGGGCGATCCGGCAGAAGCAGTGAAGGCGGGAGCGCATGCGCTGTTTTTTCCCCACGGACTCGGCCACCTTCTCGGGCTCGACGTGCATGACATGGAAAATCTCGGCGAGGACCTGGTCGGCTACGATGCGACGGTGAAGCGGAGCGGCCAGTTCGGTTTTGCTTACTTGCGGTTTGCAAAGAAGCTGGAACCGGGCATGGTGCTGACCGTGGAGCCCGGCATTTACTTCATGCCCGAGCTTATCGGCCAGTGGAAATCGCAGAAGAAGCTTGAAGAATTCATCAATTATGCCGCCGTTGAAAAAAACCGAAGGGATTTCCACGGCATCAGGATCGAAGATGACGTGCTGATAACAGAAAGCGGCAGCCGGATTCTCGGGAAACCGATTGCCAGAACAGTGGAAGAGATTGAAAAAAGCTGCGCCGGCACTTGATTTTTCGATGTCCGATTTGTATTTTAGATACAGTTATTTGAAATATTGAGCGCCGAAAGGTTCCCGGGGCGGGGGAGTGTCTGCGGAGAAATTACACTGCAGTATCCTCTAAAACCGGGAGATAAAAAAGTCCTGGCGGCGCCCTCTGAG
>CAISVC010000199.1 GCA_903888815.1 uncultured Fibrobacterota bacterium | reverse complement strand
GGTCATGCCGGGGCCATTATCGCGGACCGTCACCACAGCATATTTCGAAGCTTTTTTTTCGAGTACTTTCGAAATAGTGACCGTGGTTCCGGGACTGCAGAAATCGATACAGTTGGTAAGCAGATTGACAAATACCTGCTCCAGCTTGTTGGTATCCGCCCGTACCCAGAAGTTCTCCTGAATCTCATTTAAAATAGTTATCTCAGACCGGATTGCCCGGATGTTCACCAGTCTGAGCGCATTGGCAATGCTTTCGAAAAGGGAAACACGGCTGATTTTCGCTTCTCCGCTCTCCAGCGCAAACCGGTGAAGGTGATCGACAATATCGCGGCACCGGATGGTCTCATTATAAATAATCTGAAGGTATGAGCCAAGTTCGCTCCGGTCAATCTCCTCATTATTATTGATCCGCTTGAGCAGCGCGCTTGAAAAGCCAAGGAGAGCGGTCAACGGATTGTTGATTTCATGGGCAAGGCCGGAAGCGAGGGTGCCGATGGAAGCCAGATGGGCCGATCGATAGAGCTGCTTGCGTGCCATTTTTCTTTCTTCTTCACAATCGAGCTTCCGGGTCACGTCTTCCATCGCGAGAACTATTTCTTTGCTTCCGCCCGCATCGTCAACAACGGCAGCCTTGACGCTGATTTTCAGACTTCCGCCGGCACCGGGCAGTGTCCATTCGAAAATATTCTGCTGCGGCACCGGATCGGTCTGCGTGACCGAACTGAGAAAACGCACGAATAGAGCTTTATCCTCCGGCCGCAGGTATGATGAAATGTTTGTTCCTTCGGCCTTTTTGTCCGACCTGTTCCAGAAATCACTGAAAAGTCTGTTGCAGCTGATAATCGTACCGTCAGGCTTTACCGAAACGCACAGATGCGGAACGCTTTCAAAGCGCCGGCGGTAGTTATCCGTATCCGGTGTTGCGGTTTTGCGGTCATCCGAGGATTTCATGAAGATGCTTCCTCACCTTCTCAAAAGCTTTCCCGCGGTGGCTGATCGTGTGTTTTTCCGCCGGCCCAAGTTCGGCGAAGGTCTGCGTAAAACCCGCCGGCACAAACAGCGGATCATAACCAAATCCCCGCGCACCCCGCGGCTCAAACGCTATCATGCCTTCACAGCCGCCTTCTGCAAAAAAATAGCTTTTAGCAGCGGTGACAAGCGCCACCACGCATTTAAAGCGTGCTGTCCGGCGTTCGGGTGCGACTTCAGCCATAAGCTCCAGCAATTTACGGTTATTCGCCTCACTGCCGTTACCTTCCCCCGCAAATCGCGCGCTTCTGACCCCGGGCATGCCGCCGAGCACATCCACCTCAAGCCCCGAATCGTCAGCCAGTACCCATTGACCCTTTCGCCCGAACACCCACATCGCTTTCTGCAGGGCATTCTCTGAAAACGTATTCCCCATCTCCGGGATGGAAGGTACGGGATTCCAGTAATCGGCCAGCGAAGTAATCCTTACCGGCAGATCATGAAGCAGTTCCCTGATCTCCCGCAGTTTATCCCTGTTCCCGGTTGCGACAACAATCTCCTGCATCAGCCGGCCACTATATTGACGAGTTTTTTCGGCACCACAATCACTTTGCGCACCGTTTTACCTTCGATGTGAGGCTTGACTTTAGGGACATCAAACGCCGCTTTCTGCAGTTCCTCCTGCGTGGCATCGGGCGAGGCGAGGAAATCGCCGCGCAGTTTGCCGTTAACCTGCACGACGATCGTCACCTGTTCAAACGCGGTCAATTTCTCATCGTAGACCGGCCACTGCTGGGTAAGCAGGAAACCGCTCTTCCCCATCCGCTCCCACAATTCGTCGGCGAGATGCGGCGCAAAAGGAGCGACCAGTTTGGTCAGCGTTTCCAGATCCTCCCGTACGGCACCGGCCGAAGAAAGCTCATTCACATATTCCATGAGCCTCGCCACTGCGGTGTTGAAATGCATCCTGTCAAGATCACAATGCACCTGTTTAATGGTGCGGTGCCGCAGCCGCTTATGCGGGTCGCCGGGCGACACTTTGGAAGGGTCGAATTCATCAACCAGACGCACAATCCGGCGCAGAAACCGGTTGCATCCTTCGATTGCACGGGGATCCCAGGGCTTCGGAAGTTCAAACTCGCCCATGAATATCTCGTACAGGCGCAGCGTGTCTGCGCCGTACTGCATAATCACGTCGTCGGGATTAATTCCATTGAGCTTTGTTTTCGCCATTTTCTCAATCTCACATTGCAGTTTTTCACCGGTGGCCTTGAGATACGGCTCATCATTCTTGAATTCTATCTCGGAGAGCGGATAGTATTTCCGCCTGCTGTCAGAATACGTGCGTGCAAGCACGGTTCCCTGATGCCTCAGTTTTTTGAACGGTTCCTTTGTTGAAACCAGTCCGAGGTCGTACAATACTTTGTGCCAGAAACGGGCGTACAGCAGATGCAGTACCGCATGTTCGGCGCCGCCGACATACAGGTCCACATTCATCCACTGTTTTTCCGCTTTCTTCGACCATGGTTCTCTGCCGTTCTCCGGATCAAGGTAACGGAGATAGTACCAGCACGATCCCGCCCACTGCGGCATGGTATTCGTTTCCCGCTTCGCGTTTCCGCCGCATTTCGGGCAGATGGTCCTGAGCCACTGCTCGATGGTGGCAAGCGGCGACTCTCCGGTACCGGAGGGCTCGTAGCGTTCGACTTCGGGCAGCGCGACCGGCAGCTGTTCTTCGGGCACCCCGACCGCGCCGCACTTCGGACAATGGACAATGGGTATCGGTTCACCCCAGTAGCGTTGTCTTGAAAAAAGCCAGTCACGCAGGCGGTAGGTGACCGCCGCCTTGCCTGACCCTTCCGATGCAAGCCGTTTCGTGATCTTCTTCTTCACTTCCGCTGTCGCTAAGCCGTCACAATCGCCTGAATTGACCGATATTCCGTCCTCAATAAAAGCGGCCTGCGGCAGCGTCGTGGGCCCCTGCACCGGCTTAACCACTTCGATGATCGGGAGTTTGAACTTGGTTGCGAACTCGAAATCGCGCTCATCATGCGCCGGAACCGCCATGATGGCGCCGGTGCCGTAGGTGGCAAGCACATAGTCGGCGATCCAGACCGGAATCTTCTTCCCGTTGGCCGGATTGACTGCATAGCCGCCGGTAAAGGCGCCGCTCTTCTCCTTGGCGAGATCAGTGCGCTCAAGATCGCTCTTGCGCCGCGCCTGCTCCTGATAGGCCTTGACGGCGCCCCGCTGCTCCGGTGTCGTTATGCGTTCGACAATCTCGTGTTCCGGCGACAGCACCATATAGGTTGCGCCGAAAAGCGTATCGGGACGCGTCGTGAACACCCGCAGCTCCTGTCCGTCGGCACTGCCGCCGCTTATGCGGAACGCCACTTCCGCCCCTTCGGAGCGGCCGATCCAGTTTTTCTGCATGAGCAGCGTGGATTCCGGCCAGTCAACCTCGGCAAGGTCCTCAAGGAGCCGGTCGGCATACCTGGTAATGCGCAGCAGCCACTGGCGCAGCGCTTTGCGTTCGGCAGGCGTCCCGCACCGTTCGCAGAGGCCGCCTTTGACTTCCTCGTTGGCAAGCCCGGTTTTGCAGGAAGGGCACCAGTTGATGGGCATGACCCCCTCATAGGCAAGCCCTTTCCTGAAAAACTGCAGGAAAATCCACTGCGTCCATTTGTAATAGGACGGATCAGTGGTATTCACCTCACGGTCCCAGTCGTAGCAGAATCCCACGGAATCAATCTGCCGCCTGAAATTAGCAACCGCCTGTTCCGTAGTCACCCGCGGATGGATGCCGGTTTTTATGGCATAATTTTCCGCAGGCAGGCCGAATGCGTCCCAGCCCATGGGATGCAGCACAACATACCCCTGCATCCGTTTCCACCGGGTGATAATATCGGTGGCGGTATAGCCCTCACAGTGCCCCACATGCAGGCCTGAACCGGACGGATACGGAAACATATCAAGCACGTAATACTTCGGCTTTGCCGGGTCATATGCGGTTTTATGCAAACCGGCTTCGGCCCAGCGCTTCTGCCACTTTGGTTCGATTTCGGATGGATTATATTTTGACACTGCTATCTCCGGTGTTACGTGCGCACCACTTTCCCGTCCCTTCCCCTTGGTTAAGGGGGAGGGTGGCAGGGCGGGCGTCAATCCAGATTATTCTTAAAATAATCAATTGTTTTCCTCAGCCCCTCTTCCAGCGGCACCGAGGGCCGCCACGTGAGCTGCTTTTCAGCAAGCGTGATATCGGGCCGCCGCTGTTTCGGGTCGTCCTGGGGCAGCGGCCTATACACTGTTTTCGATTTGCTTTTTGTCAATTTTACCACCTTCTCGGCAAGCTCCCTGATCGTAAACTCGTCCGGATTGCCGATATTGACCGGCCCGGTGAACCCGTCAATGTTCATCATCCGTACCAGGCCGTCAATCAGATCGTCAACATAGCAGAATGAGCGGGTCTGCGAACCGTCGCCGTAAAGCGTAATGTCCCTGCCCTGCAGAGCCTGCACGATAAAATTCGAGACTACCCTGCCGTCTCCGGGGTGCATGCGCGGTCCGTAGGTATTGAAAATCCGTACGACCCTGATGTCCACCCTGTTCTGGCGGTGGTAATCGAAAAAAAGCGTTTCGGCCACCCGCTTGCCTTCATCGTAGCATGAGCGCAATCCGACCGGATTGACGTTGCCCCAGTAGCTTTCGGTCTGCGGGTGCTCAGCCGGGTCACCATAGACCTCGGAGGTCGACGCCTGCAGTACACGCGCCTTTATCCGCTTGGCAAGACCGAGCACGTTGATGGCACCCATGACATTGGTCTTGATCGTCTTGACCGGATTATACTGGTAATGTACCGGAGAAGCAGGACAGGCGAGATTATAGATCTGGTCGACTTCAACGAAGACGGGAAACGTGATATCGTGGCGCAAAAGCTCGAAATTGCACGTTCCCATCAGATGCTCGATGTTCCGTTTCCTTCCGGTAAAATAATTGTCAAGACAGATGACGTCGTGCCCTTCTTTTACCAGCCGGTCGCAGAGATGTGACCCCAGGAAACCGGCCCCGCCGGTGACTAATATCCGCAATTGTTTCATACAAACCCCCTATACCGCCGTTATCTTCACGTCCTCCATGAGCTGCCAGACTTCATCGCGCGCAACCGAATGCGGCCCCTCATGTTTTGCCTTGGAAGCGCCGCATGCAGTTGCGAGACGGCAGGTTTCAGAGAACGAAAAATTCCGCTTCCATGCGACCAGGATACCGGCCATCAGGGCATCGCCGCACCCGACCGGGTCCACGGTCTTCACCTGAGGCGGTGCGCAGAGCAGACACTCGTTCTCATGCAGCGCAATCATACCGTCTGAGCCGAGAGAGATAAAAACGTACGATATGCCCTTGTCGAGAAGCTTTTTCCCCTTAAGTGCAATATGATGCACGCCCTTGATCTGTTCGCCGAAGAGCTCCTCGAGCTCTGTGCTGTTCGGCTTCAGCACCAGGGGTTTCGCCCGTATACCGAGCCGCAAGGCTTTGCCCCGCGTGTCAAGAAATGTATCGATGCATG
>CAISVC010000198.1 GCA_903888815.1 uncultured Fibrobacterota bacterium | reverse complement strand
TATAAAAATTCCTATATTTTTCCCATAGTAACCTGCGGTTCAGGATCGGAAAATTGAAATACCTGTCAGCTTAAAAAGAAAAACTTGACGCCTCAGGATTTTGTCCTTGTTTCATTTCAAGTGCGCGTTTGGCTTCGTCGAATCCCAGGAAAAGGGTATAAATGGATTTTCGTGCAATTTGTGCATAAAAGTCCATGGTTTCGGCAGAAGAGGGCATACATTTCATGGTTTTATGAATTATCTTTTTTACCAGGGAGTTTGATAGGTATACTCAATTCTTCGATTAAAAAAAAGAGCGGGCAGTACTACTAATTTATTTTGAAGGGAGTTTGTATGCGGGAGATGAATCGGAACGCTGCATTGAAGTGGGCTGCGATGGCTGTTGGTATGTTGACTTTTGGTATAACGGCACAGGCACCAATCAAGGGAGAGAATAATCTCATCAATGTGAACCCTGATGTAAACGGGGAGCCGTGGATTGCCGGCGGCATTACAAAAGACCAGTGGAACGCGGCTATTGCAGGCTTGAAACCGCTCGTAATAACGCATAGAACCGTTCTGGGAAAAACGGCTCTTGCTGCCCCCCGTGCGGATAATACGGCTTTCCCGGCATTCAGACCCGTTTTCAACCAGCAAGGCGGAAGCTGCAGCCAGGCCAGCTCCATCGGTTATGCTTTTACCTATGAAATAAATACACTGAGGGGGGCTGCAGGTAATGTTCCTGGAAATCAATATCCCTATGATTTCTCGTATAATTTTTTGAATAGCGGTGATGGAACCAATGGCGCAATGCCGAATCAGGCCTTTGATATAGCTAAAGCGTTAGGAATCCCTAATGTGACATCGTATGGCGGATTCGGTCTGGGCAAATTTACCCAATGGATATCAGGGTACAATGTGTATTTCAACGGGATGGCAAATAGAGCTGCCGATCAGTTTACCATTAAGGTAAACACCGCTGCCGGAATAAATACCATGCGGGAATGGATTTCCAACCATGGAAATGGCTCGGCCCAGGGCGGTTGTCTTGTTTTCTGCTATGATGCCACCGGCGCTGCAATAGGAACATTGGCCGCCAACACACCGGAAGCCGGTAAAAAGGTCCTGTATGCAAATGGTAATGGCGGCGGTCATTCGGTGACGATTGCCGGATATGATGATTCGGTGCGGTTTGATTATAATAACGATGGCAGGTACACAAATACGGTCGATATCAGCGGCAATGGCAGCGTTGGCGTCGAAGACTGGGAAATCGGCGCTATTATTATGGTCAACAGCTGGGGCACCAGCTTTGGCAACAGCGGTAAAATATATATACCGTATGGTTTCTGCGCCAATGGCATGTGGAGCAGCACGGTGTATGGCATGCGCACGGGAACAGATACGGTAAAGCCGGTTTTAACGTATAAGGTGACCATGTCGCATAGTCAGAGGAACCAGATTAGAATCAGAGCAGGGTATGCAAACAGCGCTTCCGCCACTGCGCCGACAACGACAAAGTCCTTTGCCGGTGCATTTAATTATTGCGGCGGCGCGTATCCTATACAAGGGATAAACAGCGATTCCATCGAGATCGGTTTGGATGTGTCCGACTTCATGAGTGGTTTGACCGGCAGTGATGCTTCGCTTTTCCTTCTTGTCGATTCAAAGGGAGGATCAGGAAAAGTACAGAAATTCTCACTTCTGGACTATACCGGCGGACCAACCCCTGTTGAGGTGGTGTGTTCACAGAAGAATGTTACTATCGTGACCGGTACTACAACGCTCAAGATCGCGAAAACGCTGGCAAAGATCCTGGTCCTGACGCCGAACGGCGGAGAAAAGTGGGAGCGCGGCCGGACGTTTCCGATTACCTGGTTCGACCGATTAAGTGAAAACGTCAAAATTGAACTTTTAAAGAGCGCGGCCGTGGTCTCAACGATCAGCGCATCAGCGCCAAGCACCGGTGTCTTTCAGTGGCAAATTCCGGCAGATCAGACGATCGGCGCAGATTATAAGGTCCGGATCACCAGCATCAGTGATACTTCGGCTACGGATGCAAGCGATAATAATTTCAGCATTACGGAGAAATCGATCCTTGTACTGACATCTCCTGTCGGCGGTGAATATCTGGAAAAGGGAAAACCCGCGGCTATCGCATGGAACAGCGTTGGCCCATCGGCTGTCACGATCGACTTGTATGAGAATCGGATTTTTGATACGACCATCGCCGCAAATGTACCGAACACCGGTTCCTATACGTGGAATATCCCCACGACGCTCCCGAGTGCGTTTGAATATTCCATTCGTATTACCTCGAACGACAATTCGTGGCTCTACGACGAGAGCAAAAACTATTTCGCCATTGTGTATCCAATAGTCATGGCGCCCTATTCTCAGAATTTTGATGCGTTCAAAGACAGCACTACCGTATTGGGCAGCTATTGGGAGCAGGGGGTGGACGATGACATAGATTGGACGGTTTGGAAAGGCCCGACGCCATCGAAAACCAATATCAGCGCAGGTGGCGGCGGCACAGGACCGAATGGCGATCATACCTCGGGTAACGGGCAATTCATTTATCTGGAGGCGTCTTCTCCCAACCATCCGGGGAAAACCGGTGTTCTCTTGTCGCCGGCGATCAATGTCTCGTCCTTGACAAATGTGCAGATAGGGTTGTGGTGCCATATGTATTCAAAAGGCGGGAATATGGGCGAGCTGTGGATGGATATCAATGTAGACGGCTCATGGAAAGACAGTGTTTTGTATCTGACGAATGATCATGGCGACCAGTGGTTTCAAAACACCGTGAGATTAAGCCAGGTTCCGACGGTCCCCGCATCGCCGAAGCGCATGCAGGTTCGATTCAGGGGCAGGACCGGCCTTGATTACGACAGCGACATTTGCCTTGACGACTTCAGCATAACCGGTACAACGGTGTCGGCGGCTCCCGCGGACGTTTTTGTTTCCATGACCAGATCGCGCATTATGAGAATAGGCAGCATCCTTAAATTTAATAATGTAAACGGTGCGATTAAAATTTTTACGCTGAACGGCGTGAAAGTCGCGAATGTGCCGGTGAAGGGGAGTGGTATCGTTGATATTTCCATGCTGCCCCAAGGCACCTATGTGGTACGAGGTGGCGATGTGATGACTAAATTCGTTCGTTATTGAAAAAACTGATGCAACGCATAATCACCTGAAGGTAATAGCGCTGCGCACTTTAGTATACTTTAGGGGATGGTTTTGGGTATGTTTATTTACCAGACGAAGAGGTAAACGATGAATACAAGAACCCGGGTTTTTAAACGCTTCAATGCCCTGTCAAGACTTCCGGTCTTTTTCATTCTGTGTCTATGCGCCGGATTTGCACTATCTATCAACGCCGCAACGCAGCCAAATACCGTGATTGATTATCCCGGGACATATCCCGGCACCGCTGTGGCAACGTTGAGCTCCAGCAGTTTCCAATTGTCGAATGACATCCTGTCCATGAGTTGGAATTTCTCCGGAAAAATCTTTTCGTTAGCGCAGTTTACCAACAAAATGACGGGTACGGACATTGCTTTAAGCACGGTCAATCTTTTCTCCCTCACGTTGCAGAATAACACGGTCATTACGCCAGGCAGTTCAAGCGTTACCCTGCAATCCGGACCGACACTGACTTCGCTTGTCGGCGATACCTCGGCAAGAAGGATGTCTGAACGCGGCAATGGGAAGCAGATCTCCGCAGTGTTTCGCTACACAGGGACATCAGCTACGTTTGATATAACCTGGAGAATTATTCTGCGGGACGGGAACTGCAATGTACAGCAGCGGCTTGTGCTTACCCCGGTATCCGGAAACTTAAGCCTCAAATACGCCAAGATGATAGATGTAACGCTGTCCGGGGCCAGCACCTTAGGCGTCGACAGCGGAAAGACCATTGTCGCGGGAAATGTGTTTATGGGGATGGAAAACCCTATGGCGTCAGTAAGCATAAGCGGTACTGCAGTCGGCGCACTGGTTGAAAAAGCATCCGATACCACAAGCATTGGTGATTCTCTGGTGTATACGGCCTCAACCGGCATTGTTCCTTCAAATCAGATGCGCAGAGGTTTTTTGTATTACATGGAACGGGAACGCGTACATCATCGCCGGCCATACTTGATTTATGTGAGCTGGTTTGACCTGGTCGGAGGAGGAAGCGGCGGCGGACACAGTACGGCCAATTGTACACGGGTAATAAGGTCTGTTGATACCCAGCTGGTAACCAAAAGGAGTACCCCGTTTGATGCCTTTTTGTGGGATGACAATTGGGATAATGTCAATGCCTCTCCTGTCTGGAACATCAGCACCACGATGTTTCCCGATAGTTTCAGAACCATGAAAAACGTGGCAGCGCAATACAATTCAAAACTTGGCGTATGGTTCTCGCCTTTTGGAGGCTATGGCTCCAATGCCACCGCCAGAGTGGCGGCAAATCCTACCATGGAAACCAGCGGCGGTCAATTTGTCTTTTCGGGTACCAGATATAATGCAGCGGTTAGAACCATGGCCACCAACATGGTTGACAGCCAGGGGGTCAATATTTTTAAAATCGACGGTATCGGCGGCGGCCTGTACCAGGCCGGACCCAGCTCAACCAATCGTAAAGATTATGAAGCATTGCTGAAATTCGCGCACTATATGAGACAACGCAAACCCGACGTGTTTCTGTACTTTACCGTTGGAACATGGTCGTCACCCTACTGGTTTTGG
Organism: uncultured Fibrobacterota bacterium; assembly: GCA_903888815.1. Classification (GTDB taxonomy): domain Bacteria; phylum Fibrobacterota; class Chitinivibrionia; order Chitinivibrionales; family Chitinispirillaceae; genus BOG-1184. The sequence continues at coordinate 676 of CAISVC010000198.1, read as the reverse complement.
TTTGCAGATGCCATATACCGGGACCATAGTGATCAGCCCTATGCACTCACCGGGAATAATCGTCAGCAGCTTATCAGCGGAAGGGATTTAGCTATTTATACGTACGACGTCCAGCAGAATATCCTGCATCCTATTTCGGAATTGATGTCGCATGGGTTCGTGTTCACCGTAAGCACCTCAAACGGATCACCGGCTTCAACCACCCTCACCGATTCCGCAACGCGAAAAGAGACAAAAGAGGACATGAAATGGTATTTCGCTTCAGGTTTCGCATTGAAGGAGATGTACATAGCGGTAAATGTGATCGGTACGAATTCTTTTTTCTGGGACTGTCTTGCGCGTTATGCAACATGGGCACGGCAGAACAATGATATCCTGACCGACTCCCGGATGATAGGGTCGCCCGCAGCCGGCTCCGTCTATGGTTACGTATCCTATTCCCCGGCTAAATCAATTTACTCGGTAAGAAATCCGAACAGTGCCGCACTGAACTATGCAGTGAATCCGCAAACCTTATTCGTGCTTCCGGGTGATACAACACAAAGCTACCTGTTCACAGAAATCGATGGACTGACCGGTAACTTTACCGCATCTCGAGCTTCACCGTATACCATTACCGTTCCGGCCTATTCGGTGTATGTGTTCGAGGCAACACCGGTGGTCGCCGCGGCTCCGG
>CAISVC010000197.1 GCA_903888815.1 uncultured Fibrobacterota bacterium | reverse complement strand
AATGTTGTCCCTGATGAAACCGGAAGCGGTATCCAGCAAAAACCGGACTTCGGGCCGTGTGCCGGTTATATGGTTCTTTGCATTGGGATCAAGAGGATTATCGCGAACGCATCGAAGAAGACCGACAAAGCCGATTCCTGCCAGTACCATTGAAAAGCTGACAATGGTAATTACCCTTATTGAATAAAGAATGGTTTTAATACTGTTTCCCCCTTTTTAAATAGGTACCCGCATACCATAATCTTAAACTATGGACAACATAAAGTAAATATAATAATATTTCATTTATTCGGCAGTTTTTTTCCTGATTTTCTATTCCTTTTTTCTGAATTTGAAGCCGCCAAGGCGAAGTTTAGGGATTTTGTTATATTTCACTGATTTTTAATTTATTTTCATTGCAGCACTTTCCGCCGTTTCAAAGCGTCTAACAGTTAGAGCGCCATGGCTTTTCTACTCAAAGATTACAAGGACATCCAGGAAATCGCCCGCGGGGGAATGGGCAAGGTCTACCTTGCCACCCAGATTTCCCTCAACCGCAAGGTCATTATCAAGGAAATGGCAACCGGACTCCTTACCAATGCCACTGAAATACGGCGTTTTGAAAACGAAGCGCGGGCCGCGGCATTGCTCAGCCATGATAATATCATACGTATCTATGATTTCGGAGAAGACCGCGGATCGTTTTATATCTCAATGGAGTATGTGGATGGTCCTGACCTTGAGACTATTCTCGGGGAAAAGTACTGTATTCCCGAAATCGCGCTCATGATTGTCCTCCATGCGCTCAAAGGGCTCGCTTTTGCGCACCAGCATCAGATCATCCACCGCGATATCAAACCGGGAAATATACTGGTTTCAAACGCAGGCGCGGTAAAAGTCCTTGATTTCGGTCTTGCCCACGCAAGCCAGCAGCAGCTTCACCTCACCGCCACGGATATGATCGTGGGAACGCCGTTGTTCATGTCGCCTGAACAGGCAAGCGGTGAAGAGAAAAAAAACATCCAGATGGACATCTGGTCGGTCGGGGTTCTCCTGTATCGGATCATCACCGGCGACTTTCCCTTCAAAGGTGAAAATGTGCCCGCTATTCTCTACCAGATTGTGCAGACGAAACAGACGCCGGTGCTTGAGCGGGCTCCTGCATTGCCCGATGACCTGGCGCAGAAAATCGACCTTTGTCTTGAAAAGGACCACAGCCTGAGGCTTTCGAGCCTTGCGCCGCTCATCGAGTCGCTGCAGAACTACTTCTATGAAATCGGCATCAAGGACACTGCGGAGCAGATACGGAAATATATTACCGATCCCGCGTCGAGCGTAAAAGAGCTGTCGAAACAGCTCATGGAATTCCATGGCCGCAGAGCGGGCGAGTTCGAAGATGAGGGCAACCCGTCCAAGGCTTTTGCTCATCTGCAGGAGGCAAAGAAGTTCGATCCGGCGTATAAGCCGGTTGCAAGGGCGGTCGATGCGTTTAAAAAACACACCTCCTCGTCAATTATAAAAAAGTCCGCTGACATCACGCAATCCACGAAATTCGCCTCGTGGCGTCCCCCTTCGAAAAACCTGATGGCGAAGCGCGCGATACTGGCTGCACTCATCGCAGCGGTCGTTCTAAGCGGAGGAGGAGCGGTATATTATTGGATGTCAAAAAAGCCCGTTCCGGAACAGACACCGCAGGCAGCTGCCGCTGTTCCTGTCAAGGGAACCGCTTCTCCCGTGAAAGCGACGGCGGATTCTTCCGCGGCTCTGGCACCGCCTCAACCAGCGGATTCGAATAAAAAACCGGACAGCATGCGCAAACAGGCCGGACTTTCTGCACCGCCCCCGAAGGGCGCTATTGCCTTGATTCCCGAAAGGACAGGTCAGAAAAAAACAAATATTGACAACCGCACCAGGCTGGCACAAAAAATAAAAACACCCCTTACGGCAAAAGCAGCAGCCGCGACCGTGCCTTCGCCGAAATCCGTCACGCCTCCTGAAGCAGCCACCGGCATTTTAAAGGTGGCGATAAATCCTCCTTCCGCGGAAGTAACGCTTGACGGAGTGAAATTGTTTGCCCGTGAAATGAGCGAAGGAAAGCAGCTGAAGACAGGGGCTCATCAGCTTACCGCCACGGCTCAGGGGTATGAGGCGTATTCCAGAACGGTGAATGTTGAAAAAGGAGCGGTCCAGATAGTATCCGCGGATCTCGTCCTTCAGACAAAAGGGCTGGCCGCCGTGCATATTCATTCCTATCCGTGGGCGGAAATTTATATCGACGGTGCGTTTCAGGGAAATTCTCCAACCGCCAAACCCATTGCCGTTTCAGATGGCCCCCATAAAATCACCCTCAAGCGGAGCGGTTACAAGACCTATGAAGAAACGGTTACCATTGGCAAAGGAGAACTCCGGCGGATTAAAGTGCAGCTGGTCGGCGAATAAAAGGCCCTCCGATGGAGAGCCGGTAAACACCAGATTGCACAGTATATTGCCGGCGGTGTATCGTGCTACCGGTTTTCCTGCAGGGCTGCAATAACCGCATCAGCTTCGGTCGGCTTGAAAAGAAAACGGTCCTTTGCATGCCTGGGGCGGTCGTTGAGAGCGGAGGAATTAGCAGCGGCATTATAGAATACAATCGGCAATTTTTCAAGTCTCCTGGCGATTCCAAAGTAGTTGTAAATCGATTTGCCGCGATTCCATGACTCCATGTCAAGCAGAAGCATGTCGAATTTGTTCTTTTCAATGATAGTGATAAAATCATTGCTGGCGTAGCAGGCGGTTATTTCAAACCGTTTTTTCTGCAGTGCGTCGGCAAGTTGATTCCTTCTATTTCTGGTGTCATCAAGAATAAGAATTTTCATAGAATGCCCTCCACAGAAGCGGAATTACAGTGTTTATCTTTTCCGGCTCATCCGGATGTTGCATCAAGCACCGCGAGGAGATTCTCCGCACGCTGACGGTATTCGGTCGCAGCAGTATCTGACAAGATCTCACGGCACAGCGCCCTGGCGCGTACCGTGTCGTTTATTTTCTGATTTAAAAGCGCCATT
>CAISVC010000196.1 GCA_903888815.1 uncultured Fibrobacterota bacterium | reverse complement strand
GGTTATACCATTAAGGTTTATCAATCGTCACCCGACTCATCGCCGATCATAATTATCCCGATGGTCGATACTTTTTACCTGTGCCTGGCCGATTTGCCGGTTGGGTCGATTTACTGGAAGGTAAATTCTTCTCCCTTTGAAGTGTGGTCTGATATCAGCCTTTTTATTATTCAGCCGGATAGCGTACCATTCCTTGTCAGATACAACGGCGGCGTCGTATCCGAAAAACGCCCGCCATTCAAATGGCATCCTGTCAATGGCGCAACGGGGTATAGAATCATGTATGCGGACAACAGCCTCTTCAATAACGCCAATATTGTTCCGCTTGCCGACACTATTTTCATTCCTTTAGCCGATTTGTCGCAGGGAACATGGTACTGGAAGGTCAGCTCAAGCAGAAATTGGAATCTCTATAGTACCGCGGATAGTGTCGTGATTGCTGCTGCAGGGGCAGTACCGGTCGCATCGCAACCATGGAAAAAATATCAAATTAAAAAAACCGATGCCGCAATAACGGTTTTTATCAACGGTGGGCTGCAGGGAATACGAAAGGCAGCCGTCTATGACATTTTCGGCAGGCTGATCCATTCTCTTGAGGCTTCATCAAAAAACAGACATATGATTGCATGGAACTATCAAACCGCTGACGGTGCTCGAGCAACACCGGGACTCTATTTCATGAAATTTTCAATCGATAAGGAAATTTTCCTGGAAAAAGTATTCGTTCAGCCGTGAAAGAGCATCCATCTTCCGCAATTTCTATTCCTGTGCATTCGAAGCTGCTGCTTCAAGTGCAAAAAACTGTTTGAATCGCAGCGGTTTGTTCCGGCTTTCCATTATTCGACCTTCGGGGATCGCACTGTTCAACATGCATAGTAGTTCCTGTACCAATTGATGAATGCTTCAATCCCCTTGTCAATATTTGTTTTCGGCTCATACCCGAGCTTCCGCAGCCTGGCGATGTCCGCGACCGTGGCGGCCACGTCGCCGGGCTGCATCGGCAGATAGCTGATAGCCGCTTTTTTCCCGAGAACTTTTTCTATCTCCCTGATAAAATCCATGAGGTCCTCGGCCCTGCTGTTGCCGACGTTGTAGATCTCGCACGGCGTCGGATGATTGAGCGCCAGGAGCACCCCGTCGACGACGTCATCGATGTACGTGAAGTTTCTCCGCATTTTCCCGTTGTTATAGACTTCGATCGGTTCACCGGCAAGGATTGCCTTTGTAAATTTGAAAAGCGCCATGTCGGGCCGTCCCCAGGGACCGTAGACCGTGAAAAAACGCAGCCCGGTGGTGTTGAGCCCGAACAGGTGGCTGTAGCAGCGGGCGACAAGCTCGTTCGACCGCTTGGTCGCCGCATACAGGGAAACCGGCGCATCGGTGCGGTCGCTTTCCGAAAACGGGAGCTTGGTATTCGCGCCGTATACCGACGATGAGGAGGCATACACGAAATTTTTTATCGTATGCTGCCGGGCGAGCTCGATCAGATTTAAAAAACCCTCGTTGTTGGATTTCTGGTAGGCGAAGGGATCGGTGAGCGAGTATCTGACCCCTGCCTGGGCGGCCATGTGGCATACCGCATCAAAACGGCAGGTGCCGAAAACATCCGTAAGCCCCGCATAGTCGCATATATCAAGCTTATGAAACGAAAATCCCCCTGTTTTTCCGAGCACGTTCAGACGGGCTTCTTTAAGCGCGGGGTCATAATAGCTGTTGATGCTGTCAAGGCCGACCACGGTCTCCCCCGATTCGCACAGCCTCTTTGCGATATGGAAACCGATGAACCCTGCCGCTCCGGTGACACAAATCACGGTATACCTCCCCGTTTATGGTGACGGTGCGCCTCGGCAACGCTATACGGTGTAATAATATACATATCCGGATCGAAGTATAGACTGATGACTATTTTATTTGCTCCCGTATTTATCTATATTTTGTACCTGTTTTCAGGGAAAACATGAACCTTAAAGGAGCGCGGACGTGTCGATCGTTGGTGATGCATTGAACAGCCACTGTGCGGCGGTAAAGCAGCTTGAAGCCCTCCAGCCATCGATCCTTGCGGTCGCCGATTACCTCATCGACTGCCTGCAGGGCGGCGGCAAGGTGCTGCTCATGGGCAACGGCGGCAGCGCCGCCGACGCGCAGCATATCGCCGCGGAACTGGTCGGCCGTTACCGGCTCGAACGGAAAGCGTTTCCGGCAATCGCCATTACCACCGATCCGTCGATCATCACCGCGGTGGGAAACGATTTCGGCGCCGCCCGTATTTTTGCCCGTCAGATCGAGGCGCTCGCCAAAGAGGACGACTGCGTCATCGGGATCTCGACGTCCGGCAACAGCGCCAACGTCATCGAGGCGATTGTCGCCGCGCGCGAAATCGGCTGCAGGACCTTCGCCCTTCTCGGGAACGACGGCGGGAAGCTCAAAAACATGGTTGATATTCCGATCGTGATCGACGCGAAGGATACGCCGCGGATTCAGGAATGTCATATCCTGATCGGCCACATCATCTGCGACCTGGTGGAACGGGGGATGACTGAGGATGCGGGTTGATTTCTCGAAAGGCGCCGTCTGCATTATCGGCGACATCATGCTTGACCGATACTACTTCGGAACGGTGAACAGGATTTCTCCCGAAGCGCCGGTGCCGGTGGTCAGGGTCTCGAAAACGTTCGACACCCTCGGCGGCGCCGGAAATGTCGCCCACAACTGTTCCTGTCTGGGCGCACGGGTCCGGCTGATCGGACCTCTCGGCAATGACGGAAACGGCGCGCACATCCGCCGGATGTGCGCTCAAAACCGTATCCGGCTGATACCGCTTGCTACTGACCGCCAAACGATCACGAAAACGCGGGTGATCGGCGAGCGCCAGCAGATCGTCCGCATTGATTTTGAAGAAGAGTATGCGCCGGACGCCGGAATGCTTAAAGCCGCAAAAAAAGCGGCTGCCGCCGGTCTCAGGAAGGCCACCGTGGCGGTGCTCTCCGATTATGGAAAAAGTTTCTGCTCCGCGGAGCTCTGCCCGTTTGTCATACGGGAGGCGCGGAAAAGAAACATACCGGTCATCGTGGATCCCAAAGGCCGCCACTGGGAGAAATACCGCGGTGCAGCCATCGTTACTCCGAATGTCAAAGAGCTTGCGGATATCGCGGGACAACCGGTAAAAAACGACGACGATGAAATCGTTTTTCATGCGCGGAAAATACGCGCACGGTTCAACCTCGGCGCGCTTCTTGTCACCCGCTCCGATAAGGGCATGACGCTGGTGAGCGGCAGCGGCGCCGAACATTTCCCCACACGGGCGCGTGAGGTCTTCGACGTGTCCGGCGCCGGAGACACCGTGGTCGCCGCGCTCGCCGCATGCCTGGGGAGCGGCTATCCGCTGCGCGAAGCCGTGACCGTCGCCAATAAAGCGGCCGGCATCGTGGTGGCGAAGATCGGCACCATGCCGGTCGAACTCAACGAGCTGCGCGCCGAACTTGACAAGCATCATAACCCGAAGATTATGGACGCCGGCGACCTGCTCCGGCGCTGCGCGGCGGAACGGGAACAGGGGAAAAAAATCGTGTTCACGAACGGCTGCTTCGACATTCTGCACCGCGGCCACGTGCACCTGCTGCAGGAGGCAAAGAAATCCGGCGACATTCTTGTGGTCGCCCTGAACAGCGACCGCTCGGCGAAAGCGGTGAAGGGCGCATCATTCCCGATTAACGGCGAAACCGACCGCGCCCATCTTATCGCCGCGATTGACGCGGTTGATTGCATCACTGTTTTCAATGAAAATACCCCCGTCGGGCTTATCAAACGTCTGAGGCCCGATGTGATCATAAAAGGCGGAAATTACCGCAGAAGCGAAATCGCGGGCGGGCAGTATGCCGGCAGGACGGTGATCATTCCGCTGCTTGCAGGATATTCGACCCGCGAAATCACGCGGAAAATCTGCGGAAAACGTGACTGAGGTGACTATGAACCAGAACGGACTTTCGCCGGTTATCATCGGCAGCGACCATGCCGGCTGGGAGCTCAAAGAGGCGGTCAAAGAGTACCTTACCGGCAAAGGATTTACTGTTGAGGACGTGAGCGAGCCGAAGCTGAATCCGGAAGACGACTACCCGGAATTCGCCTTCAAGGTCGCGAAAGCGGTGGCGTCCGGAAAATTCGAAAGAGGAATCTCGATCTGCGGAACCGGGATCGGCGCTTCGATTGCCGCCAACCGGGTGCGCGGCGCACGGGCCGCACTGTGCGTTACGCCCGAAATGGCGCGCATGGCGAAACGGCACAACAATGCCAACGTCCTGGTGCTGGGCGGAAGGATCACCCTGCCCGAACAGGCATTCATGATCATCGACGCCTGGATGTCGGTGCATTTCGAGGGCGGCCGCCATTCGCGGCGCGTGCAGCTGCTTGACACTCTGGAGTGATGCGATGGCAGGCCGAAAATCAGAGGGAACGGCCGCGGCGCCGGCGAAAAAACGGATCCGGGCCTCATGGGACGAGTACTTCATGCGGATCGCCATTCAGGCCGCGTCGCGGTCGACGTGCGACCGCAAGCATGTGGGCGCCGTCATCGTCCGCGATAAAACCATCCTCTCGACCGGTTACAACGGCAGCGTCCGCGGCATGCCGCATTGCGATGACATAGGCCACATGATGGAAAACAGCCATTGCGTGGCGACCGTGCATGCCGAGGCGAACGCGATCATCCAGGCGGCAAAAAACGGCACCTCGATCAACGGCGCCGACGTGTATATCACCGCATCGCCCTGCTGGAACTGTTTCAAGCTCATCGCCAACAGCGGCATCAAACGCATCCTGTATCTCGAGTTTTACCGCGACGAACGCATACTGCGGACCGCGCGCCGGGCCGGAATTGCATTGAAGCGCATCGTGCTGCCGGCATGATGCCGGCCTCAAAAATCCTCCGCGATCACGGTTAAAACACTTTTCTCCTGAGCGGGTGCGTTCTGCTCTGCCTCACCATGACCGCCTGCGGCTGTTTCCGGACGACCTGCTGCTGCTGCCGCCGCACATAATAGCCGAGATTCACGGGGCAGTAGGAGGTCCGCACTTCGCCGGCCCAGTAGTGCAGCGTGCGGTTCGGGACATAGTGCATCAGCGTGCAGTAGTTCTGGATCATCTTGTCGTAATTGGCAACATCGACCCTGGAGCAGGCAAACGGGTCGATGTTTTTGAAATAGACCCGGATAAGCACCGGCCTGCCTGCACCCACGTCTTTTCTGGCGGGCCGCAGATCAACCGGCAGGCGGAGCTCCGCTCCGGTATCAAGGGGTACAAAATCGTCCACCGTGATGATGGTCCTGATGACCCCGGACTGCACCCCGCCGAACAGCAGTTCCGTTGAAAACTCCGTGGTGTCCGAAGCTTTCCGGACATCGAGGCACTGGATCGGATCGTAAAAATTGCGTTTACACATCATGAAGACCGTATCGGAATTGTTATGCAGCACCAGGAACAGTTGATGGTTCTCTTCAATCAATTTTGCCGTCATGGAGGGCAGCGGCTCTTTTTCCGCTTTTCCGCAGGAGACAGAAAGAAACGCGCAGCCGATTGCGGCGAGAAAAATTACACGACTAATCAAACGGGAAGTCCTTCGGGTGGGATATCTAAAAAAGGCACTCATATGGATAATAATATCTTTTCGCAGTACTGAAAGCAACCGCGGAAACCGGATGCCGGATGCGACCCTGATTACACTGGTATTTTGGCAAGGAAATTAATCATTTTGGCATTCATAGTCAGAACTTTAACCCTGCCGTAACTTTCTATTGTCAAAAACCCATTTGAGACCATGTTCATCACTTCATTGTAAACAGCGGAATAAGCATAACCGATTCTTTGCGCCAATGCCCTGATATGAATTCTTGTTTTGTATTCAAGTTCAAATAGAATTTCCGACCGGATATTCGGGCCTATAAGGGCCCGTAGCGCCAACAGGGGATTATTTTTTAACAGGGCATTTCTGTCAAGCATAGCATCATCATAAAATTCCACCATGGTACAATACAATCCCCATTTGAGATATTCTTTTTTGCCGAATTCCTTTTGGTTTTCATCAAAAACACCAAATTTATCGCCTGTCTTAAAAAGAACCTGCAGAGTGCCATAAGGCTTGCAATGGTTGAGGACCGTCTGGAGACGATGGCCTGCACGGTTCTGCATGGCTATATCAAAAGCAGCGCCAAGAACGGGCAAATCGGCATCCTCGATAAAACGAAGAAGCCGCTGGACGTTTATAAGGTCATGGAAATCACGTATCCAGGTAAGCATTGCCTTGAAAAGACGGCCCTCATATCGCCCAAGGTGCGTAGTTTCAACAAGAAGCCTTTCGGGATCAACAAAACCTTTATAGGGCTTGCCTACCCCTGCCCAACCGAGCTTTATCCACTTATCGTAGTATTCATTCATTAAATCAGGATTATATGTCCAAGCCATAAGCGCTTCCTTTTCTTATTTCTTTCACTATCTTTTTAAGACCCATTCTGTCAATATCAATGACGGCTTTCTGATAAGAGAAACTCGGATTCATTACATCTTCGTCAAGATGTTTCTCGAATGAATCCTCAAGGACAATATTATATCTTTTCAGGGCATACTCGCCAATCTCAGAACTGTTCGAATAATTAAAGCCTTCTTCCGTCTTTATAAATTCCGGTTTAATTGATTTGAATTCCATTTCGATTCGCAGTGATCGCTCGGGATCTTTGAGATAAAGTTCCTCGAGTTTTTTTCTAAGAGCTTTAAAATCCCTTTCATCGAAGGAGGTGGCTTCAATATCGGATTTATCCCACGGTCTGATATTAGTGTATCTCGCAAATTTCGTTATAACCGAATCAGCCTTTGAGATTATATAAGGCTCTAGAAATTTGAATTTGCCCTCAAGGGGAATTAAATCCGGTTTATAGTCCGGGAGGTCCCGGCAGGTTTCCCCCGCTTTATCATTGAGCCATTCATGATTCAATGAATATTTTACAGCCATTTTTTCGATGATCTTTTTATAGCCATCCTTCTTCAGATCATCAGAAGATCTGAGGACATCGATATCCTTGGACGTTCTGGAAATGCTGCCATGAATAATAAGGGCCGAAGCGCCGGTTATTACAATTTTAAGGGGCCGATCAAGCTCCTGATCGAAAGCTTGAAGCATTTTAATCATTTGTTCTCTGTTAAGTTTGTACATATTATAAATCTTTATTAAAGATTATGTTATCTGTATATAAGATAATATAAAACACAAAAGGGGTCAAGATATATTTAATAAATGCGACCTAACGGGATTTTTTAAGGATAGGATATGGCCGATTTTCAATTGTGTACGTCTTCAACTGCCGGATCTCTCCATAGCAAGATTATAAAACCGCAAGGCGACAACTATTGTCGTCACCTGCCGCGTTGAACGATTTCTATTCCCGTATTCCTCGAAATAATTCTTCCCAGGCCATGCTCCAGCACCTGCCGGTGCCCGATTATTGCCGTAAGCTTTTTCGCCCGCGTAATGGCGGTATAGAGTATTTCCCGCGTACACAGGGGGTTTGACGCCTGGGGCAGCACTAAAAGCACATGGGCATATTCCGAGCCCTGGCTTTTGTGCACGGTCATGGCAAAGGCAGTCTCCCAGTGCGGCAGCACGCCGGCAGGGTGCGCGACGCATTTGTTACCCGCGCGGAAAAGCCCCCAGAAGCCGTCGTTATGGCCGCGGAGCATGACGCCGCAATCGCCGTTATACAGTTCCAGGCCGGGCGCGTTGCGCGTAATCATCACCGGCATGCCGTGAAACAATTCCGGTTTTCCGGTCGCGTCAAAAATCCGCGCGAGTTTTCTGCAGCACTCTCTGTTTATTCCCGCCGCGCCCCGGCGGCCTTCGCGCACGATGGTTAGTATTCTCGAATTCTCTATCTCGTCAAGTACCTGCGCCGCACTGCCCGCCGCAGGCCTATTATTGGAATCCAGCAGTTCCTGCCTGAGCAGCTCCTGATATGCCGGCCCGAAATGATGCATGAGCCAGCCTTCGATCATGGGAAAAACGGGTTTGTCGGGCTCGCACTCCGCCCAGAGATGCCGCCCCGTGTCAGGAACTCCGTCCAGTATCGTTTTCCACGGATGCCCGACGACATCGGCCGGCGGGCTTAGCAGCGCCATGGGATTTTCATTATTGTTAATGGCCGCGGCCAATTCCTGAATTTTTCCGGCGCTGCGGTGCGAGCGGGTGAGAATGACCGCGCGGTCGCGAAGGATATGCGGATCGCTGCCGCAGGCCCCGGAAAAGTCATTATCATCTCCGGATAAGCTTCCGTTACCTGCGGAGGCAATGATTTCCCTGACGTCGTTTACCGTTTTTCCGGAAAGAGAATCGCCTTTTTTCCGGTCGAACCCTCCGGTAAGGTCGCCGAGCACCGCCCCGGCCTCAACCGGCGGCAGCTGGAAGCGGTCGCCGAGCAGAATAAGGACGCATTGTTCCGGCAGGGCCTCGAGCAGGCGGCCGAAAAGCTCTATATCGAGCATGGACACCTCGTCCACCACCACGACGGCCGCGTCAAGCGGGTTTTCGCGGCCGCGCATGTACGCGGCAATGGAAGGATTAAACCCAAGGAGCCGGTGCACGGTTGTGCCGCGCAGCGTTTTCAGCGATTCGTCGCGGCCTGCCGCGGCCGATCCGTTGTGGCCGTTGAGAATCGCGCCTAAGCCTGCGGCTATTGATTCCTGAAGCCGGGCCGCTGCGCGGCCCGTGGGCGCCGCGATGCGGATATCTTCGGCCGTAAGCCAGGGAAGCGCGCGCAGAAGAAGGCGCAGAATCTGCAGCACCACGGTTGTTTTTCCGGTGCCGGGCCCGCCGGAAACCAGAAGGGTCCTGTTGCGCAGCGCAAGCAGCAGCGCCGCTGTCTGGCGCGGATCGGGCAGCATTGTGCCCGGTGTGGTGCGGAGTATGTCCGCAATGAGCGGCGCGCAGCCGCCCTTTGGAGTCTCAAACGGGAACGCTCCGAGACGGGCGGCGAGTGCGCCGTTGATGTTCCTTACCGCTTCGAAATACCGCTGGAAATAGAGGCGCTGCTTCGCCGGATCATACACCAGCGGGCGGTTGCGGCTTTCCGGTCCGGAAACAACCGCGTCGAACGCTTTGCCGTCGCAATAGCTGACGAATGCGGCCAGGTGTCCGGCTAAAAAATCCCTCGCTTCGGCGGCCTCCGCACGCGGCGCCGCATCCTGTTTCTCCGCGCAGCCGATGCTGTGCTGCCCCTTTTCGGGAATATCGAGCCAGTTCTGCAGGGCCGCACAGAATTCTTTTCCGTTAAGCGGCAGGTAGGTGTCACCCTTGTTAAGCGACGCGCAGAGCAGTTTCGCTCCGGTCGCGAAGCTCAGGCGCGCCTCTTTCTGCAACGACGGCGGAAGCGCCGCGGTCAGCCGCGCAACAAGAAAATCGTCGAGCGGCAGCGCCAGATAGTATTCTGCGGCCAGGCGCTCCCATTTCGCGCTGTCCATCATCCGGCACTCCCCGTAGCCTGCGCGGCTTCCACAAAACACTGCCTGAGCCCTTCGCTCCACGCGCTCATCGTAGTGTCATGCAGCGGAATTGTCACGGCCGCGGGCCCGCGCAGAAACACATAGCATATGCCCCGCAGCGTATAACCGGCCGCACCGAACCGCGCGGCAAGCCAGCGGTCATACGCCGCGGCGTACAGCGCGGCCTGAACGGTGTAGCCGCTCCGGTTCATTGCCTCGAGAACCGTTTCCCTGTCGTAGGAATCGAGCGTATCCGATTTCCAGTCGAGAAGGTAGATCTCTTTTCCCTTTCTGAAGACCAGGTCGATAAAGCCGATCACGCGGTCAACGGCATCGGCGCCGCCGTTTTCCGGGGCCAGGGCCCCGCAGTTCCTGCCTACGGTCGCGGCGAAAAACGATTCGGCACAGCAATCTTTTTCCGGGATTTCCGAAGGACTCAGCGATTCGCCGTTAACAAGGGGGATCGGCAGCGCAAGCGCCGCCGTTATCAGACCGGCAATCTGCCTGCAGGTATCGGCGCGTTTTTCCGCACTTTTGTCCAGCAGGCCGTACGCGCCGAACCGGCGCTCGATGCTCCTGAGCAGGTCTCCGTTCCCATCATTGACCGAAGAGAAACCGTTGCCCGAACTGCCGAGCTCTTCCAGGATTTCGTGGAGCGCAGACCCGGTTTCTCTGCCCCGAAGCGCCAGGCGGCCCTGCTGGGCCGGCTCCTGAGGCGGTTCCTGCCGGGCGTACAGCACGCTGCCCGGACTCAGCCGGAGCTGTTCAGGCAGATTTCCGTAAACTGCCTGCTGGCTTTCGTGCGTTTCGTCCTGCCACTGATTCCCGGTCGCGCGGCCGGGATGCACAAGCGACGAATAGGAGTGCAGCAGCCGCCTGCGTCCGGCAATGCCGAGGCCTGGGCC
>CAISVC010000195.1 GCA_903888815.1 uncultured Fibrobacterota bacterium | reverse complement strand
GGAACCCGGTTGTTGCGCCGGACAGCGTCGTGCTTACCGGGGACAGCGTTTCCATCACCGTTTCTGCGGCTGATACGAACGGGACCATTACCGGGTATATCTGGATAGTAAACAACGGCGCGCCTGATACGACCGCAGGCAATGTTTTCAGCATTGCATTCGGTACCGCGGGAGTGCAGACGATTTTTGTGAAAGCACTTGATGACGACACCGTGGCGTCGCTTGCGGATACGGTGCGAATACGGGTCAATGCGCGGGTAGATTCCATTCCGCCCGAGATTCAATTCATGTCGCCCCACAATGGCGATATCATTACAGCGCTTTCATCGACGATAAATGTGGTGGTCAAGACCTTGGACCCCAGCGGCACCGCCTATGTCTCCATTAACGGCATTGGCGCTTCGAAGATCGGCGGCACCGATACCTCGACGTGGCAGTTGAACGTCACGCTTTTTGAGGGACCGAATATGATCCGTGTCATGGCGTTGGACAACAGCCCCCGTTTCAACGCGAGCACCGATTCCATAACAGTGACGTACCGCAAGCCTGATTTAACGCCCCCGGCTATTGCTTTTTCCTCACCGCAACCCAATGACACCGTGCGTGACACCTTGCTTGCATCGCCGGTCACGGTAGTGGTCAGCGTTACTGACCCGTCCGGCGTGGCATGGGTGAAATGCAACGGCGACACCATGAGCAAAGCTACGGGAAACAGCTATACAAGGGATGTCACTCTTCAGGAGGGCAGTGACACATTGATTATTACCGCTGAGGATATGAAAGGGAATAGAGCTGCTGATACGTTGATAGTTACCTATGTGCTCTTTCGGGATGTTACTCCTCCGACAATACGAATAGCTTCTCCGCAGCCTAACCAGCGGATAGCGGCAAATAGCGTAACGGTCATTGTGTATGCTTTGGATACGGTGGGCCCCATAAGGAGCGGTATCGCTTCGGTAACCGTCAACGGATTGTCTGCATCCTTCGGTTTCGGCCACTATATGAGGAGTGTCCCGCTTACCCACGGCTACGATACCATTCGGGTCGTTGCCACAGACTCCAGTGCAAATCAGGCGAAAGATTCCGTCATTGTGCTTCAGAACGGTTTGCCCCGGTTCGCTCCGGATTCTTCAGTCAAGGACACCAGCCTGATACAGGGAAGAGCGGCGACGATTTTGGTCTGCGCAACCGATCCGGACAACGACCGGTTTTCTTTCAGTTTTATCACCCAGCCGGCAAAGGGCGGCTTGAATGTCGTCATCACCGATGCAGGCGGTTGCGCGGCGATCGGACCGTATCAGTCCTCCAATCCCGCTGACACGGGCCTTGATACCTTCAGGGTCAAGGTGCAGGACACTTTCGGCGGCGCAGATACGCAGCTTATCCGCGTCTTTATAACGTCTCCGGCGGCAACCAAGCCGTACTTTACAACGGATCCGGCCATGATCCCTGATACCGGTTTTGTCGGCGAGCTCTATTCCGTACAGCTCACCGCTAAAGACCCGAACGATTCGCCGCTTGTCTATTCGCTCGGACCGCCGACGCCGGCCGGTGTTGCAATTGACAGCACTACGGGAGCGGTGTCATGGATTCCAGCAGCGGCCGATCTCGGCATGCATACGATTGTCGCGTTTGTAACCAATGGATCCGAAAGCGACACGCTTTCATGGACCGTGACCGTAGTTCAGCCCAACCTGGCGCCTGTACTTCAGAACCCGGGAAACAAGACCGTCAACGAAGGCCAGCTCCTGCAATTCACCCTGGCCGCTTCTGATCCCAATGGCGACAGCCTGATATACTCGTTCGGTGCAACATACCCGCCCGGAGCAGCGCTCGACAGCGTAAGCGGGGTGTTCAGCTGGACGCCCACCTATAGAGACGCGAATGTTTATACGACCCTATTCATTGTGACCGAGAAAAACCGGGCACCGGCGCTTTCGGATACCGAGACGATCGCCATTACCGTGAATAATGTCAATAATCCGCCGGTCCTTGTCAATCCGGGCAACAAGGCTGTTAATGAAATGCAGGCGCTCACATTCAATCTGCAGGCTTCCGATAGTAACGGCGATGTGATACAGTTTTCGATAACAGGGGCGCCGGTGGATTCGGGCGCGATAATCGTGAATGGGAACACTTTTACCTGGACTCCTTCGGCATCGGCGGCAGGCGTTTACACGATCACTTTCCATGCAACCGACAATGGTACGCCGGTTATGGCGGACAGTGTGACGGACACCATTGCGGTAATTGATGCAACAGTGCCGGTGTTTGTTCCGCATGCGCCGCTCGATACTGCATATGTCGCATCGCCGTATCTCACCACTGTACACGCGGCCGATGCTGACAGCGACGCAATTGCATATACGCTTCTTTCCGGGCCTGACAGTCTCAAGGTTAACGAAAAATTCGGTACAGTGACGTGGAGACCTAAATTCTCCGATACCTCAAGCAAGCCCTTGACTGTCTCGGTCATTGCGTCGGATAACGGAGGAAACACGGACACTGTTGCATGGAACATCCTTGTACTCCCGCGCTGGCCGCGGACCTTTAACTTCCCGACCACAAACGACACCGGGTTCTCTGTTATCCAGACCAGCGACGGCAACTATGCGGTCTGCGGCAGCGTCGGCGATTCCGCCTTTGTCATGAAGACCGACACTTCCGGGAACAAGGTTCTGTTCAAGACGTACGGGGCCGCCGGGAGAAGATGGTCAGCGAACTGCATACAGCAGAGACCTGACGGCGGCTTCATCATGTGCGGCACCGATTCGTCGGCTGCCGCGGGAACGACGAAACTTATGCTTATCAGGACAAATGCCTTCGGCGACACGCTGTGGACCGCCCGGTATATCCCCTTGTTGTCGACCTTCATATCGTCAAAGGGCGCATCGGTGGTATGCCTTTCCACTGGATCATATGTCGCCTGCGGTACCGCAATAAACCGGATCGGCGGGCCCGGGCTGGCCACCGAGTTGTATATGATACAGGTCGACGGGATAGGCCGTCAGACATGGGAAAAGCTTCACTATACCGGCGCGATCGTTCCTTCCGCCGGTTCCGCGGGATACAGCATCCAGCAGACGTCGGACATGGGATACATCGTATCGGGTGAAATCAACTCAGGCGGGAGCAACATAGGGACAGGTATCTATCTTGTCAAGACTAAACCGACCGGCGATACATTATGGACAAAAATCTATCGTTACAGCAGCGGCACCGGTGCGCGGAACGCCGGTGTTTCGGTGCAGGAGGCCAGCGACGGGACCGGTTATTATATCGGCGGTTATATGGTAAACTCGCTTATTATGATGACTAACGCACTGACAATCAAAACCAATCCCCTCGGCGATACGCTCTGGACATGGAGGGGAGGAAGCGGTGCTGTGGCTTCAGTCTGCGCGACGCCTGACGGCGGATGCATCGCAAGCGGGTATGCGGCTTCAGGAACCCATGGACTTAATGATGCAATGCTCACTAAACTGATGTCATCGGGAACGGTTTATTTCGCACCAATAAACTACGGTACTCCGGGCAATGACCGTGCTTATGGGGTAGCCGCAACGAAGCCGGACAATGGCTATATTTTTACGGGTTTTACTCCGGGCGGCGGGACTGTTGCTAATACAGATATTTATCTTGTTAAGACCGATACACGGGGAGCTGTGGTAAAATAAGCTTTATATCGAGACTTGAATGGGGGAAGAATGAAACGTTTCAACGGTTTTCAGTCTCTTAAAATTGCATTGTGTTTGATTGCGTGCGCAGGAATCGGCTTTGTCGGTCTTCTTCGATGCGTTCGCGATAATCCTCTTGATCCCAATGCAAAGAACCATATAACCGGCACACGGCCCGAAGTCCGGTTTTTGCTGGATACCGCTTCCGGTTTCATCAGGGACAACATT
>CAISVC010000194.1 GCA_903888815.1 uncultured Fibrobacterota bacterium | reverse complement strand
GGTGTTATTATGACCGATCGAGGAATTGAGCAGGAAATGAGGTGCTTTTTCAATGAAAATGATACCGGCGGCCAGGTAAGCGCCGGCCGCCGGACCCGAAACCACCGAAAAATCACAAGCCTGGCCCAGCGCCGGAAACTGGAGTATCTCATCAACGGGCTCTATTATGCGGGAAAAATTTACGACGACACCCTATTCGACATGTCCATGCGTTATCTGACCATCTCTGAAAAACGGTCCATCCTGAATCACGTTTTCGAAAAGGCTGCAAGACAGAAAATCGATTTCAAGTGTTCGTTCAACCATTACATGAATGGCAGTGAAAGTCCGGAAAGGACTCTGAAGGAATTGTACGCGAACGACCGCTTAAAAAACAGCATTTTTGTTCTTGTTTTTATTTGCCTGATCAGGTTCAGGGCAAAAAAAACTTCTACAAAACGAATTTGTCCTTTGCAACAAAAGCTGGATGAGATATCTACGGTCTTCGGTTTAAACCCTGCGGAGAAGGAGATATTGCTGCTTCTGTATCTGGTACATACCGACAATGCGGTGGAAAGGCTTTTTGTTGAGACCAATGCCGTAACCGACGTAAAGAATGCCTATTGCGGATCTTCAAAGGGAAAAAAAACGATAATGGTGCTTTCCGGTCTCTCACGGCACGAGATCGATATGGCGGCTTCAGAAAAATCCGCACTTACCCGTACCGGTCTTTTAGACAGCGACGGAGAACCAGCGGCCGAAGTGATCGATTTCCTCGATGGCAACAGCACAAAGCCCTTCTCCCTGAAATACTTCACCGAATATGCCGGTAAGGTTTTGCCGCTCAATGTTCTTGCGGTTGAAAAAGAGCATATCGAGATCGTGAAGATGCTTAAAAAGGACAAATTTTCCGGACAAGGGGTCAACATTCTGCTGTACGGCGATCCCGGAACGGGCAAGACGGCTTTCGCCCGTGCCGTCGGACGCTATCTCGGACTTTCAATTTTCGAAATCAATAATCGAGACGACGATAAACATGAACAAAACGATCTCAATATGTTTCGATTCCGGGCATTTCTGGCCTGTCAGCGGACGATTGATCCTGAACGATCGATAATCATTGTCGACGAAGCCGACTCTCTTCTCAACGCGATCCCGGCTTTTTTCTCGATCGGTCCTGTGGCCGAGAAGGGGCAGATCAACAAGCTGCTCGATGAATCTAAGGCATTTGTTATCTGGATAACGAATCGGTTTAGCGGCATTGACGATTCGACCAAACGCAGGTTCGACTTTTCTATCCGGTTTGAAAGAATGACGTTCGAACAGAGAAAATCGATCTGGAAGCTCGGTATAAAAAGATGCCGCCTTGGAAAGTGTTTTACCGATCCCGAGATTATTGCTTTGGCTTCGAATTATGAGATAAATGCCGGCGGTATTGATATCGCCCTCAGGAATGCCAGCCGAATTTATCATCAGACACAACAGCCTAAAAAAATCATGCCTGTTATAACTGCTATCCTTAGAGCCCATCTCCGAATATTAGACCATGACACGGATCGCAGGGACGTGAAAAAAGCCAATGCACCGGAATACAGCATTGAAGGCCTTAATGTGCACGGAGACGTTGAACAGATGATTGGAATTATGGAAAAGTTTAACGGCTGTTGGTCGCATGCAGATAATAACGAGGACGTGCGTAATCTGAATGTTCTGCTTTATGGTCCACCGGGAAGCGGAAAATCCGAATTTGCCAGGTATATTGCCCGTCATCTGAATCGGAGGCTTCTCATTAAGCGGTCCAGCGATTTGTTGAACTGCTATGTCGGCGAGACCGAGAAACTGATACGGGCCGCATTCAGGGAGGCTGCCCATGACCGGGCGATTCTTTTTATCGATGAAGCGGACAGTTTTTTAAGTAGCCGTGAAGGAGCCACCCACTCTTGGGAAATAACAGCAGTAAATGAAATGCTTACAAACATGGAGGAATTCCGGGGTCTGCTCATTTGTGCGACCAATTATAAAAAAATCGTAGATTCCGCGGCCATCAGACGATTTGCCATCAAGCTGGAGTTCGATTTTCTGACAGCTGAAGGAACCATGATTTTTTACAAGCTCTTTCTAGAACGTCTTGTTTCAGCACCTCTTTCTGCACAGGAAATGGCCGAAGTAAAATCGCTCGTTGGTCTGACGCCTGGGGACTTTAAGGTTGTTTATCAGAAATATTCGTTTTTTGAAAGGAAAGAAATTTCACACGGGCAGCTTATTGATGCTC
>CAISVC010000193.1 GCA_903888815.1 uncultured Fibrobacterota bacterium | reverse complement strand
TTTTATCGCGGATACCTCGAAAACAGTAACAGGTCTGGGGAGCAACATAACCTGTTACTGGCGCGTATGCGCCGTCAATTCTACAGGTGGAAGCGCCTGGTCGACAGTGTGGAGCTTTTCAACGATTGCTGGGGCTCCTCAAGCGCCAATTTTGTCCTCACCCGCAAACGGCGCAACAGGCGTCATCAATCCGACCCTGTCCTGGCACGTTGCGGCCGGCGCCTTGTCCTATGCGGTGCAGGTATCGACCGCTTCGGATTTCTCAATTATCATGGTCAACGACAGCGGCATCACTGACACCTCCCATGCGGTCGCTGGTTTTTCATCTTCGACGCTCTATTACTGGCGCGTGTGCGCCTCCAATTCGCTGGGCACAAGCCCCTGGTCGTCAATATGGAATTTTTCGACGGCTGCTTTGCCGCTGACCCCCACATTACTTTTACCCGCCAACGGTGCTATCGGCGTCAGCACCCGACCGACACTTTCCTGGAACGCGGCAGCGAGGGCCGCGTCGTATGCAGTGCAGGTCTCCACTGCTTCGGATTTCTCTTCTTTTACGGTTAATGACAGCAATATCACGGCAACATCTTACACTCCAATTTCAGTTCTTCCCTCTTTTACGCTCTATTACTGGCGCGTGAAGGCGGTCAATGCAGGCGGCTCAAGCGCTTGGTCTGCGGTGTGGAATTTCACTACCGGAATATCCGGAGTTTTATCGTCCGGCCCGTCCATGCCACGCGAAGTTTCCATTTCCGGCTCTTCCGGGACCGTACGTTATGCCTTGCCGGTACAATGTCACGTCAGCCTGAAATACTATGATCTCAGGGGCAGGCTTACTGCAACGCTTGTGAACGGCACGCAGGCGCCTGGATACTATTCCCTGTCCGTAAAAAATGCTCTCCTTTCACACGGCTCATATCTCATGGTCTTTGAGGCCGGAGGCTTTGTCAAACGCCAAATGATTATTGAAGAATAGAAACGTCTCTGCCCGGAACTATGAGGAGAAAATGGCCAGCATATTCCAATTCACCGATTACCGCGAGTATCTGAAAGCCTATTTTGCGGAGCGCAAGAAATCCGACCGCACGTTCTCGCACCGCTGGATTGCGCGGCAGCTCGACATTTCCACCTCAAACTTCCTCTGGCTGGTCATGCAGGGAAGGCGCAACCTGAAGCCGGGTATCTGCCTGAAAATCTCAGAACTCTTCAAACACTCCCGCCAAGAGGCTGAATATTTCGAGAACATGGTGAACTTTGCCCAGGCAAAGATCAGCAGGGAGAAAGACCTCTTTTTCAGACGCATGGCCGCCCTGCGCAAAGAGCTGAAAATTGAGACCATTGAGGAGTGGCAGTACGAATATTACACCAACTGGTACAATCCGGTCATCAGGGAACTTGTGACAAGCCCTGCGTTTGACGGCGACCCTGCCACCTTGAGCAGTCTGCTCCAGCCTTCCATAACGCCCAGACTGGTGAAGCAGTCCATTGAGCTGCTTCTCAAGCTGAAGATGATCAAAAGGCGGGCACACAACCGGTACATCCAGACCTTTCCGAACATAACGACAGGGCCTGAGGTCAACTCGCTTGCGGTCGTGAACTTTCACCGCGCCATGGGCAACTTGGCCGTGGAATCGCTCGACCGCATCCCGAAACAGGAGCGCAACATTACGGCGTCCACGGTGTTTATCACACGGGAGATGTTCGATACGATCAGGGAGAAGATCGAAGAGTTCCGCAAAGAGATACTCAGGCTTGCCGATACGGTAAAACAGGGTGACCGTGTATACCAGATCAATTTTCAGGTGTTCCCGGTGTCAAAGGCCTATCGGCGGCAATACAACACCCCGAACCCCTCCTCGACGAGGAGGAGAGATTAGCCGTTCTTATGAATACCCTTGGTATTCTTAATAAGGCCTAAGGGCGGAGGAATTATGAGAATAAAAACGCTGATTGCGATAGTGTACGGCCTTGTAATCCTGCTGATCGCGCAATGCGCCAACCCCAGCAGCGGGACCGATACGGGCAATGCAAAAATCTCAGGTGTTCTCTACAATTCCGGCGGCTCGCGTTCAGCAGGCGCAAAGGTGGCCTGCATACCGAGGCACTATAACCCGAACGGCGGTTCTCGCACCGGCATTGACTCGACCGTGACCAACGACACGGGCGGCTACCGGTTCAAAACCATGCCTGCAGACACCTATAACATTTTTGCGCAGAGCGATTCAGGGCTGGTGTACATAGAGTCTGTCGTGATAAAGCCTGATTCGCAGAGCCGGATTCCGCCTGACACGCTCAAGGCGGCCGGGAGCATCCGGGGCAGGATAGAGCTTGAGCCGGGCGACGACGCACGG
>CAISVC010000192.1 GCA_903888815.1 uncultured Fibrobacterota bacterium | reverse complement strand
GTCATTTTGTCACCTGGAATGGTATACCGTCGGGTCCAATTCGCCCAACAAGATAATCGGGAATGCCGCCATTCTTTCCGGCTTGTATGCGTTTGGCGTGCGCAACAATCGCGCTTTTTAAAAGGTCGGATGCACCACGAACGGTCTTTTTATCCTTCAAAAATAGCATGGCGTCTTGTAAGTCACCTTCCGTTATTCCCGCCTTGAGTAACTCGTTTATTGGTTTTATGTCCGATTGGGTCATCGTCAAGCCTGTCATCCCTTCGATGGTACGCTGCATTGTAAAATAAGGATCAGGTGCGGGCGCTTCTGTATCTGTATCTGTATCTGTTAATCTGTTAATCTGTGCAACGTTTCGTTTCAATTGCGTTTCATCTTCGGTGTAGTATTGTTCCTTACGCTGTTTCTCCCTAAAAGCCTGGGAACGTTCCGTATTCGTACTAGCCGCTTGGCGCTGCTTGAATTTCGGTATTATCCAACCGTTCACTTGGCGTTCAACTATTCCCGTTGTGGCGATCTGTTTAAGATCCATTTCAAGATCGTCGGTAGGAAGGCGAAGCGCCCATGCCAGTTGAGAGGTTTCAGGAAGTGAACCGTCCTGGTGGTATCTACCTGCGAGTAAAAATAGTTCAACTACTCTCCGCCATAGCCTGTCCGGTAGAACGGCCATTTTTGAATCGTCCAGTATTTCGATATACAACTTAATCCAATAATCAGCCATGCCTCCCCCAGTCTCTGTGATGACCGCCCCCGTCCTGCTGATTGTAACCGTCATTTTTTGAGTTGAACGCCCTTACCCATTCTTTTTCCTTTTGGTGAAATTCTTCGGGTCGGCACTCTTCTAGGATATACGATTCTATTTCCAGGCCATATATCTTTATATCCCTCGAAAACTTGCATCCATCAGGCCATGTCAAAAAATCGTGAACGTGAACCTTTATTCGTCTCTCGATATTCTTAGAAGCGCCAACATACCACTTGAGGGTTGATTTGTGCTTCATTCCATAAATACCGCAAGTCATAATCACCTCGCTTAAGCAAAATGCCTTTCATCAGGTCGTCGGTCTTTGGCGTTCCTGCGGATAAGGAAAACCAACGGCCTGATGAAAGGCACTATCCGCTAAATCCTATGAACGGCGCCAACCGTTGACAGAGATATTATACCTCATTCCGCCCACATTGCAACCCCCCAACCGCCGGCCCGGATGCAGGCGGCGTCATGCGCCCGCCTTGTGCGCTGCTGCCATTGCTGCTGGTCGTTGCCATTTGCGCTGTAAGTCGCGCCATGCCTGCGAGTAATTTTCTCCGCCATCAATCGAGCGATAGAGTTGAGCGAACGGCATACCGCCTAATTGCCAGACGGCTTCCAGGCGTTCTATCGCCGCTTCGATGGTCTCAGTTCCGATCATGGTATAAACGCGCTTCTTTTGGCGTGGTAGCCAGTCCAGCTTATTGAGTGCCTTTTCGAGTGGTCTCAGGTGCGCCATTGTGTCGGCTGCCAGGAACAATTGATTTATCTTGATGGTTTTGAGCTGGTCAACGAACCAATCACTCAAGAGGCTGGCTTGCAACCCGCCGGAAAAGACCGCCGCCCGTTGTGTCCTCAGCATGGCGAAAACCTCCGCCTGGTGCTGTTGGGCGGTCTGCAACAGATTATTATCGGCGATGATATAACCTGGCGCAAAACTATTAGTTTCGCGCAAGTTACCTTCCCGATCAGGGACAGCACACCAGGGACAATTATTATCACATCCCCGGCTGGTGAAGGTTACGCCCTGTTTGACGTATAACCCCGGCTCAAACCAACTGGAATAATTGTGCTGGCCTATTGCCGGGCCGCCGATCTTGACAACGGGATAATAGACCAACCATGCGGCCTGTAACCGTCTACCCTCAGCGATGTCCCAGGTGAACGCCACGGAAACGTGCACCTCATCGGCTTCGGGTCGCCATAGGCCAGGGTCGCCAACAAACGCCATCGGGTCGGTTGGTGTGAAACTGGTACGACTCGGAAACACGCGGATAATTTTCATTTCGCCGCCTTGCAGACCGGACAGTCGCATAAGTTTTCCCACTCCCACCATTCCGGGAGCGGGCCGCCATCCTCTTCGGTGAACGTGAACCCCGCCGCCTTAGTGGTCTGCTTATCCGCCGCATGATAAGTCGTAGTATGACCGCCGCGCACAAAATAGCGCACTATCCAATTACCGCCATGCGTTTCGCAATATCCCAATAGGTCACGCTTGGTCTTTGCCTCGACGGAACAGCC
>CAISVC010000191.1 GCA_903888815.1 uncultured Fibrobacterota bacterium | reverse complement strand
AGAATGGCACTTTTTAAGGAGCTTGTGGCAAGCAGACGGTACTCAAATTCGCTGGGTATCGACGCTTCGGTCGATTTTTATCACACTATTTCCAAAGCGAGGGATTTTAATCCGGCTTTCACGGCAGTAAGCTCACGAAACCTGTTTTTTATTAATGATATTTTTTCGATCGGCGGTGAATTGGTCGGTAATATCGAAACGATACCGGGAATAAACAAAGAGAGAAACATTTTTAATCTGGTCAATTATCGCGGCCGTATACGCCCGTTTCTTTATATCGTGCTGACCCCGGACTTGATCCTGGAAGAGATATTCACCATAGGATTCAGCACCTATTCTGACTCCTCGCTCACGGAAGTGAATCCGGGCGTTTTTGGTCTGGCGAGCAATGATTATGCTGTTTTCAAATATGAAATGACTGCCATCTATCTCACCCCCTTCAATACGCGTTTTTTTCTGACGCCATACCTGTTTTCTGACCGATACCGCGATATTGCCGCCCGCTCAGCAGATGGAAAGCCGAACAAAAACAACCCGCCTTTGCGTGAGGATGGCCTGGGATGCGCGCTCGGGGCCAAGTATACGACGGTCTACTGGGGCTTTACCGAAGGTGCGATCGAGGGGGAAATGAACCGGGACGAGTGTTTTGATGCCAACAGCTATTTCAAATACAGGCTCTATGTCAAATCGGAGAACAGGTTTCTCACCAAAAAGTTCGGGTACAGCGCAATGGTAAGCTGGGCGCAGCATTTCTCTGCAAAATTCAAGGAGGGCGATCAGAGCCTGGTCGGAAAATTATCGCCGACCAATAACACCGGCCAGCTTGGTTTAAAAGAGTGTGTGATCGATTGTCTTTTTATTTATAACATCAATCGCTATCTGGGCATAAGGCCTGAATATGAGTACATTTATCGTTACATGTCCAGGAACAACACCTTTAAACGTACCCAGGGGCGGCTGTTTTTTCATGTCAGTTTTTAATGTTCCGGGGAGGCTGTCGTATGCAGGAAATAAAAACGAAGACGTTCACGCGGGTTGTAAAAGCCGCCGTAACGTCCGCGGCGGTTAGCGTACTCTCGATTATCGTTTCGTCATACGCGTGCGGAGGCGGCATGATGCCGTATATTCCTACAGCAACGGGCGCAGGCACCAGCAGCGCCAGCGCTTCGGGCCAGTTTTTCATCATTGATAAGGGTGTCACGACTTCGATGCTTGACATAAGGCCGCTGCAGCCCCTTTTCAAGAGCGTCGTCAATGCCGGAAACGAACGCAGCGAAAAGAACCTTAAAACACAGGACGATACCACGCACGTTAAAAAAAATGATTCCAAAGGCGATTCGCTGAATACCGCAAAAGCAGAACCTGTGCTGAATCTTCATAAACTTCATTAAGAACGGCTTTTTCTATGATACAGACCATGTTCCCGGCCGCGATCGCATGCCTGCTCCTGACGGGTGCCGTTTACGGCCAGAACGATACGGTTTCTTCTCCGCCCGATTCCACTGCCGGGCCGCAGAGCATTATTTCCGACACCATGACAAGTACCCGGCCTGCCATGTCTGACAGCGCGGCAGCGAATCAGGCCGGCAAGTCTGAAAGCAGCGTTAATCATTCCGATTCATTGCCGCTTAAGGAAGCAGCGGACAGCGTAAAAACAGAGGCGCTGGCCGACAGTCTCAATTTTCAGGAAGATTTTCGGAATACGGCATCGAAAAAAGTTCCATTCGACCTGCTGCTCGATATTTCCCGCGGTGTCAGCATAACGCGGTTTACCGTTCGCGAACCCGAAAATATTTCTACAAGCTGTAACGCTGATTATTTCTATGATATAGGAGTGCTTATTCCCATTAAAAAACGTTTTTTTGCAGGCATTGCATTCCGCTACGTGCAATTGAAGTTCGCGCTTCATCAGGAAATCGCCTCTTCAATCCTGGACCAGAAGACCGTTTTCAATACCCAGGAACTCATGAATTATATCTCGCTTCCCCTGAAATTCGGGATGCGTTTTAAAATCGGCAGATGCATACCTTACTTTTATGCGGACTTTGAAGGTGCGCTGCTGACTGCGGGCAGTCAATTCGTAAGAAAGGAAAGCGTGACGGTATATCCGGACGGCGCCCGGCAGTCGTCGGTCGTGATTCAGGATATCAATACCACCTCCTCACGCAAACGGTTTGAGCCATTTATCGGCGCGGGTGCCGGACTGGAGGTGTTTTACGGGTACGGAACCGTTGTTATCGATGGGAGCTGCCAGTACGGCCTAGTCGATCCGGACGCTAAAAACGACGCCAAAAGTATTCCGGTCCGTCTATCGGGCAGCATCATATACTTTCCGGTATCCGTAGGATTAAGGTTCTTCCTATGAAAAACCGGCCTTACGTGACAATCGTGCGTATGCTTGCCGCACTCTTTTTCCTGATGATAGTATCGGACGGATGCATGAAAATCACGGACGCTGAAAGGGCGGCCGATGCCAATCTGCAGATGAGGGAAGATCCGGAATACAGGTTCGAATTTCTTTACCTGTTCAACACGACCTTCGGCGACTCAACGGTCTTTACCGGAACAAAAATATGTTCTCTGACTGTCAATGATACGCTTAAAAATAGTACGGAATACGACAACGCCTATTTCCGAATAGTTCACCGCAAGGACACGTTACTGTCCATTGACGGTTCGACTATCGGCCGCGCCCAGATCAAAATGGAAGATATAAACAACTGGTC
The DNA here is from genome assembly GCA_903888815.1 of uncultured Fibrobacterota bacterium. GTDB lineage: Bacteria > Fibrobacterota > Chitinivibrionia > Chitinivibrionales > Chitinispirillaceae > BOG-1184. The sequence goes on along the minus strand of CAISVC010000191.1, from coordinate 4,030 downwards.
GACCGTGGCGTATCTGATCAACAACAGAAATGATCTTATAATCGGGTCGCTGCTTGCTGACTTTATCGATTCTTCCAGTTTTGCCGCGATCGCACAGACCTGTTCAACCGCACAAATGCCTTCCGATGCTCAGAAAACGGTAATACTTGCCGCATGTAATAAAATTATTGCGACGCAGGATTTCTATTACCGCTACCGGCATAGAATCCTGGAAATAGCACCTTTCCAGGACCTCCAGCCCCAGCTCAACCGGTTTATTAACGAATCGATCATGGCGGATACTACCGGCACCATAACAGGAGGGACACTTTCAGAGTATGCGACGGAAGCACTGAAGTGGTTTAATGTTGAACTGTTTTTACGCGAGTTCGATTTTTTTTATGATGCCGAACAGCCGAGGATGTTCAAGATACATCTGTCATCGCCGCGAGTCCATATTCTGCAATTTGAGGAAAGACCGTCTGTTGTTGCGCCTCCTTCAAGCGTGATCGAACGCTACATCGCGGTAAATTTTTCACAGATCCAGCAACTCTCCTACAAAGACGGTATGGGGATGCATACGCTTGCAAGCAGAAAAATTTCGCCATACCCCTTTACAACATCCCTCAACTGGGAGGTTACGCCCCTTTATGGAACGGATATACCCGTACTGCCGGGTTCGGCGCTGCTTTCGGTGCAATTTCCAGGTCAGGCACTTATTGAGTATAAAGGCGCGAACAGCTCGCAGAGAGACCTGATATATTATGCTTTCAAATGTTATTATCCCCTCTGCAGAACCATTCGGGAAAACAGCAATCCTGTCTATGTATCCGGTGCGATTACCCTTGCCATCGGTTTTGAGAATATTGTTTTTGTCTATAACCCTGCTCGTGCGGCAACACTGTTGTCCTGGAACGCGGAAACCACAATTCAGACCAGAAATGTCGACGGCCAGACAAAAACGTATAAAGAACACCTCATGCTGAATGCGCAGTAGGCAGGAAATGGTTGGAAAGAACAGGTCAATGCAACAAGCGATTGAAAGATACTGCTTTTCCCCCTTGCTTTGTGCGGCACTGCTTCTCCAATGCAACTACAGGGAATCCGATTCCCTTGCATCATACACTTTTTCGCCGCCCCCAGGTAATGAAAAGGTGTATCAATTCACCGACCGCTATTTTATGTTGATTCCCGGTGACACAGCCATGTTTTACGGAACCCGGTGCTGCACGCTCCTGGTGAACGGCTCCCTCGCTTCGGCCGTTCAGGACTCCTCATTCTTCAGGACCATTACAGCGCAACCCACAGGGCTTTTGGTGAATGGAAAAAATCAGCCGGTATATCCCCAATGCTACCAGCAAGCCGCCTTCAGGGATCAACTGGATTCAAACAGTATTTTACGGTATTTCATGAAGACCGATACCGCGATCCTGCATTGTGCCTATGAGGATCACGGCGTATTGACCCATGTGCCCGACGGACGGCAGAAAGTAGTACCCGCGCTGTTCGATGTCGGTTCGTTCGCCACTTCACCGACATCAAGCAATTCATGGCTGACGACGCTCCTTGTCCCGGATCCTTTTCCAATAGCAGCCGGCCATTCCTGGATAACGGGTCAGAGTGTCTGTACCAGAGCTGTTGCACAGCAGAGCATGCCGGTATATACGTGCAATGGCGTTGACTACCGCAATGGCATACAGATCATGAGCTACTACGCTCTTGACGGACAATCCACGGAAGAAGGCAACAGGTTCGACTTCATCGGCACGTTTGTCATAGACCGTAAATATTTTAAAAACGCCGGTCTGGTCGATGAGACAATGAACCTTGCCGTAGAAAAAAAACTCCCGGATAATACCGTGGAAATAATAAAAGAGACCACCATCCACCAGCGAGGCCCCGAAGGTGCGCGAATCTATCCCGACACAGCAGCGCTATCACTTCCCTGAAAAACGGAGAGAATTCCTGCGCGCTTTTCTGGGCGGCCTTACCGTACTCTGGGCGGGCGGAATGCTCTGTGCCCTGAAAAACTTTTTTTTCTTCAGACCGCCTTCAGCCGGATTGACGATAGGTGCATTTTCAAAGTACAAACCCGGCCAGATGGTCCATGATGAAAAGATGCGTTTTTTCATCATGCGCGACAGCAGAGGATTATTTGTAATGAGCGATGCCTGTACCCATCGCAGCTGCATGCTTCGTCTTGATGCCGATCAGCTGTTCTGCCCATGCCATAATGCCCGATTCGACCTTTACGGCAATCCGGTCAAGGGGCCTGCCGAAAAACAGCTCGATTACTATTATATTTATAAAAACAGAGAAAAGGTTCTGGTCGTTGATCCCGGCAGAACAGTATACTGTTCGTTCAGGTATATTGAGTAACCCGAAGAGCCGATGCAATGAATTTCACTCCGATAGTTACATGAGCATTCGATGGATTTTATCGCTCGTAAAATAAGCCGTATTGCAAAAGATCTTCTGCACTACAGCATTCTGACTGCCGCACTTTCCGGATGCTGCCTTGCATGGTATTATATCCCCGTTCCGGAAAAGGCTCTTGTATCGATTCTGAATCTGAAAGAATCGGTTTTTGCCGGCCGTATCGTGCTTGCAATTCATTCCCTGTCGGCTTTGATTATTCTCCCGCTGTGTCTGGTTTTCGCCGGCGCTGCTTTGATTATCAAAATTCAATACCGGATAAAACTGCGATTGATTGTTCTGCCGATTATTATTCTTACCCTGGGTATTTCCGGGAAAATTACCGGGCTGATGCTCTCGGCAGATCAGCAGGCAGTTTCCGTTCTGAAAAAAGCATTTCTCACTCCACCTGCTCCCGGTACGTCGTTACCGTTGCTTTTTGACGATTTTTCCATGGTGTTTTTCAGGACATTTCTTTTTCATGCGCTGATTATTCCCGGCCTGATCCTGTATTTGCTGTATCTATTGCTGAAATATTCAAAAACGATACTAAATTCAGACAATAGAAATCCTGTTGTCCGGCATTCGACCCGGTTTGCCGCTTATGTAACCGTTCTGATCATTATCGCATATTTTTTCAGAAACATAGTGTAAAACATGAAAAAAAGGACGTTTCTAGGAATACTAGCATCCTTTGCCGTCTTCTGGTTGCTGTTTCCGGTCAGTAAAGCTACCTCATTGTTCAACCGGCTGAAAATCCACCCTCTTTCCGATCATGAGCTGCAAACAGCCGCGCTTATTGCCGAATATATCTACCCGGAAGACAGCGAGCCGGGCGCATCAGCACTGGGCATCGACACGTATTGTGCAAACCAGAGTACTGCCTTGTATTTCAGGCGCTATATTCCTTCGCTGCAGCGGATAACCGAATACCTGGATGCCGCAAGTCGCAAAGCCGGTAAAAACGGCTTTTCAGCAATGCACCCTGAAGGCCGGGTTGCGCTTCTGGATTTTATCGCATCCGGCAAAGCCGACCATTTGTACCCTGGAATACGGAATGATTTCTACACGCTCGTCGATATGACCATAGAAGGTTGTTTCAGTGATCCTCTGCACGGCGGGAACCGCAATGCCCGCGCCTGGCAGATCCTCGACGGTACGTTTAAAAAAGAATGGATGTATGTCTGAAACAGGGAAAATGTACGACGTATGTATTATCGGCAGCGGTGCCGGCGGCGCACCTGCTGCAGCCGTACTCTCCCGGAATGGTTTAAAAGTGGCACTGCTTGAACGAGGTCCGCATTATTCTGACAGAGACCTTAAAAAAGATGAATTGACCGTATGCCGCATGCCCATGTTTAGGCCTGATGATGCAAAAGGCAAAAGGGAAATCTATTACGGGAACGCATCTCCGCTTTTTGCCAGCCATCTCTGGACAGCGACCTGTGTCGGAGGCGGAACCCGGGTGATGTCCGGCTTTTTTTTCCGTATGAAGGACGAGGATTTTTCCCCGCGCAGCAGGTTCGGTGCGCCTGATGGTGCAACACTTCAGGATTGGCCCATCGACCTCGACGATTTGCAGCCCTATTACGACTGCGTCGAAGCGGAGATCGGCATCGACGGATCCGCTCTTGTT
>CAISVC010000190.1 GCA_903888815.1 uncultured Fibrobacterota bacterium | reverse complement strand
CCGCGCTTCTGACCGTGCTGCCCAACAGCCCTTCGGGCATGAACCTCGAACGCAGGCGCGATGCGCTCAAGAGCAAACGCGATAGTCTGCTGCGGCGTCTGTTTTCGCTCGGCGCAATCGATTCGCTCACCTGCATCTCGGCAGTTGAAGAGCCGCTCCCGCAGGTCAAATATTTCCATTCGTTCTGCGCACCCCATGCCGGTTTCTCAATGATGAACGCGATGCGTCCGGGCGTGCGTGTCCGTCTCACCATAAAAAAAGCGATGCAGGAAAAAACCGGAGAGCTCCTTTCCCTTCACCATAAAACCCTGGGAAACCGGGGAATCGCGAATATTGCGGCGCTTGTCGTGGAAACAGCCACCGGCATGGTTGCCGCATACATCGGGTCGCAGGACTACAATGATACGGCAATGAACGGCCGGGTGGACGGCGTCCGGAGCCTGCGTTCACCCGGAAGCCTTCTGAAGCCGTTTCTATACGCCAAAATGCTCGACCGCGGTGAAATCCTCGCCGATGCGAAGATCCACGATATTCCCACCTATTACGGCACCTTTTCTCCGGCAAACGCCTCGCGTGAGTTCCAGGGGCTTGTAAGCGTACGCACTGCGCTGGTGCAGTCGCTGAATGTCCCTGCCGTGCGCTGCCTTAACATGTACGGCCTCGATGATTTCTACTGGTTCCTCAAACAGGCGGGGCTGCGCGGTCTGTTCCGCACTCCCGAAGGGTATGGCTTGCCGATTATCCTGGGTTCATGCGAAGCGAGCCTGTGGGAACTTACCCAGCTCTATACCGATCTCGGCAATCTGGGAGAGCGCAAAACCCTTGCCCTTGTGCAGGACACCGGTCCGGAGCGCGGTAATAAGCGGTTGTACAGCGCAGGAGCGGCGTGGCAGATTGTCTGCATACTTTCGCAGCTTTCGCGTCCCGAAGCCGAATATTACTGGCGTTATTTCAACAATCAGGTTCCGGTGGCGTGGAAAACCGGTACGAGCTACGGCCAGAAGGATGCATGGGCGATCGGCACAAACGCACAATGGACGATCGGCGTGTGGAGCGGCAATTTCACGGGCAGAGGAAATGCGTCGCTTTCCGGCGGAGCATCGAGCGGCCCGCTTCTGTTCATGCTCTTTAATGAATTTACCGACCGGAACAAACCGATGTGGTTTACCGAACCGGTGGCCGATCTTGTTGACGTGACGTTATGTGCATCGACCGGGTATCGCGCGACCGCCGCATGCCCCGGGGTATACGCAGGCAAACACCCGCGCAGCAGCGAAACGATTGCCGCATGTCCGTTTCACCGGACATTCCTTACGAGCAGAAGCAGCGGCTGCGGCGTCTGCTCGCTCTGCTGGGACCTCAATGACACCGCATGGGTGACGCGGGAGATTTATCCGCCGGCACTAACGGCTTTTTTCCATTCCCGCCGGGAAAACTGTGACACCATACCGCGGCATAAGCAGTCCTGTCCCGGTGTGCGCGAAGAGCCGGCGATTGAAATACTGTATCCTCCGCCCGGGGTGCGCATTTTTGTCCCGCGCAACGTCGCCGGAGAGTACGAAAAGGTCGTTCTGCGCGCCGGGCACGGCAGAAAATCAGCCACGCTGTTCTGGTACCTCGATGACCGGCTCGTGGGTCAGACAAAAGAGAAACACAGCCTGGCAGTCGATCTGAAGACCGGCAACCATGAGCTGTTCGTACAGGACGAGGAGGGAAATTCGGGTACGGCGAATTTTTTAGCGATTCGAAGATGACCATGAGCTAAGCTTTTCCTGTTTTTCTCACTATTCCCGGCAGCTTCCCGTGCTCCCATTTCCTCCATTCCCGGAACCAGTTGAATTTTCTTTCCCCGCTTTTAAACTCTTTTCCGTGGATGACTGCCCGTCCGTTCTTTTTGTATGGAGGAACCGCGATGTGCAGCATTTCGTGGTGCATGATGGCTTCGATGGCAAACCGCGGCACGTCTCGGTGATTGTAGGCTCCGGCAATGGTGATCAGATTGAAACGGTGCCCGTTTGCATCGGTTTTTGTCGCATGGTACGAGGTTCTTGAGCCGGCATTGCCCCACCGCACCAGCGCTTTCAGACTGCCGCCGAAATATGAGTTATTGACAGAATCAAAAACCTCCCGGAGATCGAAGCTGTGGCCGCGGGCATTTCCGGAAAAGTCATCCGGATTGAACCGCGACATCCGGCGCGGTACGTCCGGCAGCGACTCGATGTAATTCCATATTTTTTTTTCAAAAAGGGACCGCTGTTCTCGAACGGTTTTTTTCCGGGAACGCTGGGGGCGGCAGGGGAGCAGCGCCCAGCCGATCAGGCAGTTTTTAATTTCTTCGGGCGCTTCGTTGAGAAAGGGCGGAATGCTGAGCTGCCGTTTGCCGGAAAACGGGAGGACTTTCACCTGCCATCCGTGCTTGAGTCTGCGGTTAATGATAACCGTGAGTATACCGCACGCATGGCGTTGCTGCAGCAGATCATCAAACGCCGGCGGGTCGAAAAGCGGCAATGAAAGCTGTATGACCGGTTCCATCAAAACATGAACGTAACGCCGAACCCTGCAAGACCGAGTCCGCCCAGAATATCGAAAATAAGAGCGCCGGTAAAGGCGGAATTGTATTTGTCCTGCCGTCTTTCATATTCGCCCGGCAAGGGGAGCGGGTTGGTTTCCTGTTCGATATGTTTCCAGTCGCTGTAGGCCGAGGAGGCGTTTATAGACATGATAATACCGGCGATCGAACCGGCCGCTCCGACACCGAGCAGGCTGTAACGGATGATTTTTAATTTGCGGGGCCGTTCGGGTTTTGCCGGAGAAGGGGACTGGCCTTGCGCCGGCGTTTTCACGTTGTATGAAAAGGGAAGATTATCCTGTACCGACTGGATCTTATCGTTGATGGTAAAATGGAATTGCCCGTTCTGCCTGAAAATACCCTCGCGAATAACGACGTGTGGATTCTGGGACTTGATGCCGTACACCGAAAAACGCACATTGACGTAATTGAAAGCAACACTGCCCGACTCTTTGGCAACGGTGATGCCGTTCCAGTCAAACGCACTTGCCGGTTGAGTGCCGGTTTTGTTGATTAGCGAATCGTTGATGGAGGTAAAAATAACCGGGTGGTTGCCGGTCCCATTGACCGAGCAGTTTCCCTGTATCGTAAGACCCGTAAACGATTTGAAAATCAGCACGCACCCTTCATTGATGGTCAGCGATTTGCCCTTGGGAACAGTCATGTCTTTTTCAACGATGAACGGATTTCCCGATGAATCAAGCACCATGTCGCCCACATTTCCGCTGATAGCAGTCTGGGCCGCAGCAACCGCGGCACCGGCTAAAAGCATGAGCACTGTTTTCCGTTTAATCATAGTTTATCACCCCTGTGTTATTTGATAGCGGACAGCTGTTCGTTTGCCGTTTTAAACCGCGAATGACCGGGAGTGCTGCTGTACACGTTTTTAACGATATTCCAGGCGTTCTGCGCCTGTTCCCGGTTTTCCGCTGAAGGTTTCTTGCGGTATGCATCACTGCGGGTGAGAGCCGTATAATACAGCACATCATCCCGGATATCGTTGCGCTTACGGATGATGCTTGGTTTTGTAAGAGCGCTTTCATAGTAACTGATCGCCGATTCGTTCTTGCCAAGCATCTGATAGAGCCTTCCGCAGAGATAGTCGTATTGCGCGTCCTGAAGGTTCTGGCTGTTGGCAATGATAAATGCGTCCTTCGTGCGGCCTGACGCAATATACGATTCGAACAGCAGGAGCGTCTTCATTTTCGGGTCAATAGCGCCGGCCGGCGTGCTTTCAAGAACCATAATCGCTTCGGCGGCTTTATCGGCCTTCAGGGAATTGCGCGCGAGCACCACAGGGTCGCTCGTGCCGTATTTCGCCTTAAGCTGCTCAATCGTAAGCGTCGGCTTTGCCGGTTTATCGGGCGGTTTATTTACAGGAATATTTTCAGGGGAGGGCGGCTTCGTTTGTTTAACAGCAGATTCAGGAGGACGGAGCTGCTGTGCTGCCGGTTTGGCCGGCGCCGATGAAGAGAGCGGTTTGAGCTCGCCGGACTCAACGGCAGGCGGTGTACGGACAGCAGGTGCAGGCGGCGTCTGAACGGCCTGTGCCGGCGCCGCAGGCGCTGGTGCCGCGGTTACTGCGGCAACCTTTGCCGGTTCCTGCCGTTTGGGCGCCGGAGAGCGGGAAAACGCAATAATGAGAATTGTTCCGGCAACAACGATTGCCGCGGCTGCGGCGATCGGCATCTGCAGCTTTTTAAGTCCGGGAACGGTAAATGGCAGCCGGATCGACTTCTTCTGCTCCGCTTTTGCGGAAAATGCCGAAGGATCCTTGAAAAACGTCCGTAAAACCTGACCCGGATCGTCATCGGTCAATGTCCGGTGCGCCGCTTCAACCTCTTTTAAAAGCTCGCTGGCCGAAGCATACCTCGCTTCTTTTGACGATTGGAGGCATTTTTGGGTTATTTTTGCCAGTGTCGGCGAAATCTGAAAATCAAATTCCGAGAATTTACGGTACTCGTTGATGATTTTCTTTTTCATCAGGTTGGTGATGGTCTCCTGCGGGAAGGTCTTTGTGCCGGTAAGCATTTCGTAAAGAATTGCGCCGAAGGAGTAAACGTCGGTGCGTCCGTCAATGGCAATACCGTCTATCTGCTCGGGTGAAAGGTACTGCATGGTGCCGACGATATTTCCTTCCACGGTATGGAGACTGGCCTCGGTGGGCCGGGCGATGCCGAAGTCCATGAGCTTGAGATCGCCGTTTTTCGAAATCATGATATTTGCCGGTTTAAGGTCGCGGTGGATGACGCCGTGATAATTTTTCCCGTACAGGAGGAATTCCTGGCCATGGGCGTAAACCAGCGCACGCGCAATGAAAATGGCGGTGGCGCAGCACACCGTGAAGGGAAGTTTTCCGTAGCGCGCGATTATCGCTTCGATCGAATCGCCCTCGATGAGTTCCATTTCGAGGAACGGCAGGCCGTTCCATTCGCCGACGCTGTAAATTTCCACGATGTTGGGGTGATGCAGTTTCGCCGTGATTTTTACTTCGGTTTCGAAACGGTT
>CAISVC010000189.1 GCA_903888815.1 uncultured Fibrobacterota bacterium | reverse complement strand
GGCATCGCGTGCAAAATAAATCTCATTCCGATAAACCCGGTTCAGGGAGCAGAGATCGCCCCCCCTCCGATGAGCCGGCTTATTGAATTTGCCGACCGCCTGCACAGCCTCGGCCTTGCCGTCACGGTCCGCGCAAGCCGCGGCCGGGACATCAGCGGCGCGTGCGGCCAGCTGACCGTCCGGAAGATCGCCGGATAAACCGGAGACGCTGACCTTTTTGCTTTTAAAAGAAAGCGGCCGGTGTCCTTTTTTGCGAGCACATGCGGCCCGTGAGATGCAGGCGTGAACTCTCGCCTTTCCAGGCGAGGATGTCTAGCACAGAAGTTTCAGCGCTGGACGCCTGCGGCGAACGGAAGAAGCCGCATTATGTGCCGTAAAAAGGGCATCGGCTGCTTTCTTACGGCTTGGCTGAAAAAGCTGGGTTAAAAAACTTGAATGCGGCCGTCTACTTGACCAGCACCTTCCACTCGACCCTGCGGTTGGCCTGATTGCAGACGTCATCGTCGCCGCAGCCGGTTTTGACCGGCTTTTCCTTGCCGTAGGAGGTGGTTTCGAGCCGGCCAGGGTTGATCCCGTACGAGGTAAGGTATTTTTTCACGGCCCTGGCGCGGTTCTCGCCAAGCCCCATGTTGTACTCCGAAGAGCCCCGCTCATCGCAGTGGCCTTCCGCCAGAACGCGGAGCGTTTTGTGCTCCTGCAGATATCTGGCAATGATTTCCAGCCTGCTGATCGCATCGGGACGGAGATCGTATTTGTCAAAATCAAAATAGACGGTCTGCAGCGCCTCGCGTATCTGCGCGTCCACATCAATGGGCTTGAACTCCTCGAGCGGCGGAAGCGTTTCAGGCTTTGCCGCAGCGGCTGCGGCCGGTTTCGGCGCCTCAGGCGCCGGCGCCTCGACTTTCGTCACCTTTTTCTGACAGCCCCCTAAAAAACCGATACCGATGACCGCCATGAAAAACAGCGCCGTTTTAAAAAATGTTTTCACCGGATCCTCCTGATTGATAATGTCCGTTGTTCTGTTGAATACCGCCGGTATACTGAGAGCTTGTCCATAAATAAGCCTTTTGGCTTCGGTCGGCTGCAAAGGCCGATAGTTTCGTCGCGCTGCATGTGCCAACACGTGCTGCGCTCGCTCGCACTGCACGTATCACCGAGGATATGGCTGCTTCGCGCTCCTGACTCCCGGCCTTTTCGCTCGTCCTCTGGCCTAAAATTTTATTTATGGACAAGCTCTAAGCTTAATTAACCGCAGGCCACCTATATGCTTCGATCAGATACGGAAAATATTGCCCGTAAAAACAGGGTCAGCAAAATATAACCGGGGGACGGGCGGTGCAAGTAATTTCATTGCAGAGCTTACCCATTCCTGTCTTTTTTACGGAGTTCCCTGAAGAACGAACGCAAAAGCTGCGAGCACTCCTGTTCCATGAGACCTGCGGTTATTTCCGGGAAATATCCGTAGGCCGGTTCGAGTCCGGACCGGAAATGACGGGTATCCACGGCGCCGAGCCGCGGATCTTTTGCACCGTACACGACGGCGCATATACGCGACTGCAGCAGGGCGCCCAGGCACATGATGCACGGCTCGATCGTCACATAGATAGTGCACTGTTCGAGCCTCCACGTGGCGAGGCTTGCTGCGCCGGCCGTGATTGCGATGATTTCGGCGTGCGCGGTGGCGTCGACGAGC
>CAISVC010000188.1 GCA_903888815.1 uncultured Fibrobacterota bacterium | reverse complement strand
ATAAAAAGAACAATCAGGATAAAAAAGACCAGAATAAACAGAATCAGGATAAACAGGATAAGCAGGATAAAAACAAAGATCAAAATGACCAGAATAAAAAAGACCAGAACAAGCAGGACCAGCAGAATCAGAATTCACAGAACGATAAACAACAGCAGCAACAACCACCTAAACCAAAGCCGAATGACAATAAAGAAGCCATGAAGAAAAAAGAGGCTGAACGGATCATCGCGCAGTTCGCCGACGATGCCGATTCGCTTAATAAGCCGCCAAAAAAACAGGACCTTGGAATGAAGCTGCATAAACCCGAAAAGGACTGGTAAGCATGGCACAGCCGCGCTTTACGTTTATTGAATGGAAAAATGCCGGAAAAACACTGCGCGGCTCGCTGCATATTACCCGTCAGAAAGGCGCACCATGGTTCGTCTTCAGCCATGGCTTCACCGGCCACCGTCTCGGGCCCGGCTATCTGTTCGTCCGACTGTCGCGCGAACTCGCCGCCGGAGGTTTTTCGTCCCTTCGGTTCGATTTTTCCGGCTCCGGCGAAAGCGAGGGCCGGTTTCAGGACATGACTATTGACACGATGCGATCCGATCTTCTCTCTGCAGTGCGCCTTATGCGAAAACGATTCGCCCCTTCTGCCGTGGTCCTGCTCGGTCACAGTCTGGGCGGCATGATTGCAGGCCTGTGCTGCGCCCGGGCAAAGCCCGACGGCCTGGTGCTGCTGTCGCCTGTGGCAGACCCGCAGGGTCTCATCAGGCGGCGGAAGGCAATCATGGATGGGGGGCCGAATACGGCGGGCTATTATGAAAACGGTCCGCACGAGATGGCGCTTGCCTTCCTCGAAGGACTTAGGACTATTGATCCTGTCGCTGCCGTAAAAAACCATTTTAGGGGAAAGCTGCTGCTCATGCAGGGTGACAGAGACGACTCAATTGCGGTAGGGGAATCCGCCCGTTACGTTCACGAAGCGCTAAAAACGGGCATTGAAACAGCATATCAGATTCTAAGAAATGCTGATCACAATTATTCAGCGGTCACCCATTTTAAAACCATTTGTTCGATCGTGACCTCCTGGGCCAAGGAGCGCTTTCTGTGAAAGCGGCTGTTTCCACTGCAGTCCTTCTGCTCTGCGCCATGGCTGGTTCAGGCGCGGTCGTCAGATTCACCGCCACCACCGATCACACCGAAGTGACTCCCGGCGAACAGGTAACGATTACCGTTGAGCTTGTCACCGATAAATCGCTGAAAAACCCTTCGGTGCCGCCGGTTCTTCCAAATGAGGCATTTACGGTGATCCGCACCGAACAGAACCAGTCATCTTCGACATCGATCCAGATTATTAACGGTAAAGTTTCGAATGCCAAAGAAGTCCATTACCAGTTCTACTATGTGATCACCCCGAAAAAAACCGGTTCGTTCACGTTTCCGGCGCTGCAGGCCGTGATTGACAATACGTCCTATTCGACCGAACCGATTGTTTTCAATACCCCAGCTCCTTCGGCGGCGCCGGTAAAGAACCCCGATATCCGCGTTTCCCTCTCGCTCAGCAAGCAACCGCTCTACATCGGCGAACAGGCGATTCTGACCTTTAAAGTAATACAGCGGGGCAACTCCCCCACGCAGATCGACCGTGGTTTTAACGGTGCGGTCGAAGCGATTGAGATATCCTTCGGCAAGGATTTTGCCCTCGCGCGGCTTTTCTCCAACCAGGTGACCCAGAGCGCGGAACGGGTGAACGGTGAAATGTGCCGCACCTTCACCTTACGCTGGGCGATCATTCCGCTTGCCGGCTGCACGGTCACCATACCTTCGGTCCCTTTCGAATATGCCGAACTCAGGCAGGTACGGCGCGGGGGAGGCAACCCGTTTGACGACTTCTTTAATAACGACCTTTTCGGGAACAACGTGCAGGCGATCGGCAAGACCGCGTTTTCAAACGAACTTACCATACGCGTCAAAGAGCTGCCGCCGCCGCCAGCAGACTTCTCCGGCTCGATCGGCAGAATAAGCCTTTCGGCAGCCATCGATCCGGCAACGGTCCCTGCAGGCGAAGCCGCAACGCTTAAAATCGCGGTCGCCGCCGCAACACGGCCGGGCAGTGTGGCTGAGGTCACAGTTCCCAAACTTCCCAACTGCGAAATTTTTACACCTGAAAAACATGTGCAGGTCGATACCACGCCAAACGGTATCACCACGAAAAAAACGTACAAATTTCTTCTGATCCCGCAGCAGGAAGGTATGCTCACAATTCCGCAGATAACGCTCTCCTATTTTGATCCGTATGAAGGCGTATATCGGACCGCTTCATCCGGCCAGCTCACGCTTGCAGTAACTCAAGGCAAGGCGGGTAAAAAACCGCAGACAAGGTATCTGACGCAGGAAGAGATCCGTGAAATCGGCACCGACATACGTTATGTCAAGACCGACGTGAAACTGCGCAGCGTTTCCGAAAAACCCTACCGCGAACCGATTTTTTACCTGTTGTACCCGCTGCCGTTTGCAATTTTCATTTTTACACTGTTGTACCGGCTCCAGTCTCAGCACCGCGAAGCAAATGCTGCGCTTTATGTGAGAGCCCGCGCTCTCAAAGCCGCCTGTAAGGAGTTCAACCAGTTGCGCAAACAGGGGTCAAAGATCCTGGCCGCGCAGTTCCTCGGCAAAATCGCTGAAACTATCGAGCACTACATTTCCCAGAAATTCGACTTTGCCGCGACCGGCAGGACGCTTGAAGAGCTTAAAACTGAGTTGTTAAGCCGCAGCGCTGACGAAAAAGTGGTTTCCAGTTTGACAAAATTTATCGAGCTCCTTGACTCCTACCGGTTCGGTGGCGCAGCGTTCGACGAAACGACAAGGTCTGCGGTTCTCGATCAGGCTTTGACATTTCTTGCGAATCTTGAAAAAACCGCTAAAAAGGAAAAAAAATCTGCGACTTCTTCCGTTGCCGCTGTTACCGCTTTTCTGGCTGCCGTGCTTTTATGCACCTCTCCGGCGTTTTCAGCTCCAATCAACCTCTGGTTCGAGCAGGCCAACCACTTTTATTCGAAAACCGAGTACGATTCCGCCGTCACCTATTACGACAAGATCGTGTCCTCCGGTTTCACCTCGCCGACCGTGTACTTTAATCTGGGTAACGCCTATTTCAGGCTGAAAAAACTCGGTCTCGCGCGGCTTTGCTATGAGAAAGCGTCACGGCTCGACCCTGCCGATCCTGACATTGCATCTAACATCAAGTTTGTATCATCCAATATCGTTGATCGCGTTCCCGAGCCGCAACGGGGGTTTATCGAGACCGTTTTCTGGCGACTTCATATCCTTATCCCGCTGCGCATGCAGCTCTGGTTCTGTTTTATTCTCCTCTTTGCTGTCGCCATTCTGATTTCTGCCGCGTTTTTTACTGGAGGCAACAAGCGACTATGGCTTATCTATGTTTCTACGCTTATTGGTGTTATTCTGCTTGTAAGCAGTATTTCCATGACTATTAAAATCTACGATGCAGAAAACAATATCT
>CAISVC010000187.1 GCA_903888815.1 uncultured Fibrobacterota bacterium | reverse complement strand
CGACCTCATGGTCGGACACCGTGAATACGTTGAAGAAATCGTTGGCCAGCGTGGCGGCCGGAATATAGCGGTGGTTGAAGCGCAGCGCGCACTCCTCGACCGGCACTGATTCGGGAAAATGCGTATATTGTCTGTCAAGCATGGCCTGCTGAACCTCGCGTGCCATGTTCAGATCGTCCTGCATGACCCTGTTCTGCAGGCGCAGCTGCTCGGTGGTAAAGGCAAGCTCCTGCTCGGCGAGCTTCCGGTCGGTGATGTCGAACAAAATTCCCAGGCTGCCGTAGAACCTGCCGGAAGAATCGCGCAGCGAGGTGGACATGTCCATGACCCAGCGGCTTTCGCCGTTTTTAGTGCGGATCCGGGTATCGGCGATCCATCGTTCGACATCCCCTTTCCGCACTTTGCGGATGGCGTCCGGAAAAGGCAGCCCGGCAAGTTCTCCCTTGTTTTCCGTACTGACGGTCATGGAGTCCCACAGCTCCGGGGTCATCTCTTCCGTGCCGTAGCCCGTCATATCCTTGATGCCCTCGCCAATGTACTCATATTTTTTTGAATCAAAATTTCTGCGGTACACCACGGCTTTCCCCTGCTCCAGAGCCTGGCTGAACGTCCCGATCATATGCCCGCGTTCATCCTCCACCCGGCTGAGGCGTAATTGCAGCTCCTGCAGCTGCGACAGAAGTTCCTGTTGATTTTTTCCCTGCATAGGCATTAAAAAACAAGACAAGGGGTGAATTCCATTCCACCGGGAATTCGCATTCAGAGGTTCTTTCATAACCTCATTGACAGGTTATCAAGTTCTGAATTTTTGCCGTTTTCCTTTGCATCTATTATACATTAGAAAAAAGAATTTTTCCACCGATACCGGGCCGGGCGGGGAGGTTTTTGCGGCACCGTGGGACGTTACTTTGTCCTTGCCTGACGTTATTGCAGTTTCATGATCCGGACCGGTTCACTACGCATACCCTCGGGCCTGAGAAAATATATCCCCTGAGAGAAGTCCGTCGGAGTATGATCACCGGTAAACGTCCGCACCTTCCGGCCGGAAATGTCATACAGTGAGAATGTCGCTTTCTCGTGACCCGGAAGATTGACAAATAGTGCCGTGAGAGTCTGCGTTACCGTACAATGGAAATTGGAAAAAGGCAATGTGCGTCCGCCAAAAGAAACCGCGGCGGCTTTAAGATTTCCCGTCGGGTTTCGCTTATAGTAGATCGCCCGGTGGCCGTCGCGCAGGTCGGTCCAGATGACATGCACCACCGGACCTGTGACCGCGATAAACGGCTGCATCGGGTTCGAAGCGCTGTCCACCAGTCTGATCGCCGGGTCCCACGTCGCGCCGGAGTGCAGATAATAGAGGGCGCCGGGAATATTGAACCACACCATATGGATGTTCTGGCCGTCCCGTACTATATCGGGATACGCCGAGGCACCCGGGTCCTGGGACAACCGCTCTTCAGCGCCCCAATGTGCGCCGAAGTCGGAGGAGTGGATGAGGTATATATCGAAATTGTTGTTGTTCCGCCGGTCTTCCCACGGGATGTAAATGTCCGGGCCATGCGCATGGATCATGGGGCTGTAGGCGAAAACAGTTGAATTTGTCAACTGTGCTTCCGGGCCCCAGGTGGCCCCGGAGTCCGAGGAGCGCCGGATCCAGGTCTGCATGATCCCGGTCCGGTTGTCGTTCCAGGCCAGGTAGACGTGGCTGCCGTCGGTCGCTATCGCCGGGTCTTCGGAACGTCCGGCGGCGTTCGAAATCCGCTGCAGGGGTCCCCAGCTGGTGCCGTTGTCAAGGGAACGCCGGAAGTACACTTCGGAGTTGCTGACGCTGCCGGAGATGATGGTGTCGTTGAGGACCACATAGACCAGGGACCCTGATGCGGCCACCGACGGCCACCAGTAGGCGGTGTCGAGGAACACATCCGGTTCCCAGGTAGCGCCGCCGTCCAGCGACCGTTTATAGTACGAAGCGTTCTGGGCGCCGCGGGTGTCGCGAAAGACAAGGTGCAGCGTGGAACCGGCGCAGGCCAGTGCCGGAAATTCGGCATGTCCCGGGGTAGCGGAGAGCCGTGTGTCCGCGCTCCAGGTGACCCCGGAGTCACAAGAGCGCTTGTAGTAGATGGCACTGCCGTTGTTTTTCGTGTCGCACCAGACGACATGGAGCGTATCGCCGCAGGTAACGAGGCAGGTCCCCATGTTCTCGTTCAACTGGGTCGCGCTGTCGGTCGTGGACAACTTACGGTCAGGGCTCCATTGTGCAGAGACAATGAAAACCAGGCACAGAACGAAGGATATTGTGTTCTTCATACAACCGACTCCCGTTGAGTTAAATTTTTTTAGACATGGTCGGATCATCTCATTTAAACCAAATTTATGCGTTAGGAATCGATGCAGAACTGTAAGATCGTGGTGCAGAAAGACGTGAAGGATTCGCAGGGCATACCCACTGGGGTATGGCCAAGAAGCCTGAAAGCCTTTATGCCCGCGAGATTGCGGTTATGCGCGATGAACTAATGCATAATTTGGGTTAAAACAAGGTCCAGACATCCGAACGATTTTCACCGTTCGCCTGGCCGATGATCCAAATCATGTTATGATAATTAAGCGATGCGTGACTCGATTTGGTGGTAAAGTTCGCCGGCGTCTGGAGCTGGATCCAGGAAATTCCATCGTAAGAATACCATGCATCGCCGGCGCTGGTCGTCGTGGTATTGATCACCCCTCCGGTGATCACCATAACATTGGCGGCGGCAACAGCGCTGAATGCCGATCGGGGAGGGAAGGCCGCGCTATCAGTCGCCCTGGTCCACTGGATGCCGTCCGGCGAATACCAGACGTCGGCCAGGTCGGTCGTCTGGTTCCTTCCTCCCATGAGCCATATCCTGTTTTTAAAAACCACCGCCTGAGGCGCCAATCTGCCGGAAAAACCGGCGGTATCAACGGCCATGGTCCATGAAATACCATCTGAGGATGACCATACATCACGTACGAAACCGTTGGTGGTGTACCCTCCCATGATCCATATCCTGCCGTTAAAAACCACGGTTGCAGGATTATACCGGGGGAAACAGGCTACTGAATCGATTGCCTTGGTCCAGGTTACGCCATCCGTTGAGTGCCATGCGTCGCAGAACTTTTTACTGCTATCGCCTGTGCCGCCTATGACCCAGATTGAATTGTTGAACACTACCGTTGCATGATCGCGCCGTTTTGCAAATCCGGCACTATCGGTCACCTTGGTCCAGGTCACGCCATCCGACGAATTCCATATATCGTTATAGTTACGGCTGCTGTCGATACCGCCGATCACCCACATCTTGCCGCCAAACGCAACACAGCCGAACTCCTTCCGCATCCCGAAAGATGCCGAATCAATAGCCTGGGTAAAATGGGCAGGAAGCGTGGTATCAGGCAGCTGAATAGCCCGAGTCAGCGTATCGTTACGGCCCGCAATAATGATAAATGAGGTGTCCTTTTTCTGGCTGCTGTTAAGGCTCGTGACGATCCGCACCGCATACGACCCTTCGGCCAGAGGCGTCAGCGTGATTTTTCCCGAGGAGTCCGGCGCGGCCATGATGTCCGTGCCTAAAAGAATGACCGCAGCGCTCCGCACGTTCTGGCCGGCGGACAGCTCGACCCGGCAGACCATGGAACCCGGGACCTTAAGCCAGGCAGGATGGGCGAGCGCGCCGGAATCAGTAACCCGGATGGAATCGATGAAGGCCATATAGCCGTTACTTTCGGCGAGTACATTGTAGCAGCCGGGCGCAAGCGTATCACTTGTGTAAATTCCGTCCGTATCGGTAACCGCCGTATCGATTTGTATGCTGTCCCGCGGATCGTGGCCGGACGGGATAAACCGGACGATTGCGCCTGCGGCCGGATGGGTATCCGGGGCGTAGAGTTTTCCGATGATGACGGGATTCCCGCCTTCCGAGCCGCCGCCGGCCACTGTGGTAAGGATCGAGCATCTGTTCCCGAGAAGGCAAAGGGATAAAAGCACCGGGATATATACCAGACGGCTGCGGTTCAAGGTTTGCCTCCCCTGTTGTCCTTTTCGTATCCCTTGCTTTTAGGTAAAAGCTGAAACCCCGCAAAACACACCAGCTCCGGGTTATTGTCATTTCGGGCCAGCGACAGGAGCCTTTTCCGGAAGCCCTGGATCTCTTTTTTAATCTCCCGGTAGGTCTCTTTAGAAACGCTCATCGTGAGCGAGGAGATGTCCCGTTCTTCCGATTGTATCTCATCGACGGCCCGGGCGCTCTGCAGAATGGTTTTTTTATGATAGTCGGCCATGATGGTCGAATGGACTTCCGGGCCGCTCGATATCACCGAATCGGTCTGCCGGTACCTGCCGTGCGCGTCTTTTTTAATGAATCCATTCTTTTCCAGATAATGTACCGCATTACGTGCCTGGACCGCCGTGATCCGGGGAATGACCCGGCTTGCCAGCAGATTGAAATCGTCGTTAAAATCAACAATCGTCACCAGTTCACGGATTACCGGGTAATACCACTTCTTGAAGAATTTGAGTTTCTGGTCGTGGATTCTGAACTCTTCGCGGGAGTTGCGCGCGGTAAGCATCCCCCTGAGGTATCTTTCTTTCTCTTCGGGACGCTTTTCGTTTTTAAAGAGGACCAGGAGCCGGAAATACTCCGCCTCTTTTCCGGAATGGTTGATGGCACGCGAGAAATTCGCGATGAATTTCGGAGATAGTTTTCTCTGGCCTTTCAATATCCTGACCAGGTAATTCGGACTGGAGATCCCGGCCTTCTTAAGAAAGCTGCGATGAGAAAATCCGTATACCTGCGACTTCATGTTTGAATAGAAGTCATTCAGGTATTCCAGGTAATCGAAGTATTTAAAGATATCGATCATCCATGTCCGCCTTTATGTAATCAAATTATCATTAATAACCGTATCCTGCCGGGAGAGCGCAGGTAAGGCGGAGAAGGAAAGAATAAAAACCATCTGCTGACGTCAAACAATTATGGAATCAGAACCTTTTTACCCGTCACCATATGGTCATCATTAAACAATTGCGCATAATAAAGGCCTGCGGCTGCGCGGTACTTGATGCTTGTATAATCCCAGGTAAAGATTTTGCCTGAACCGAGATCGGCTATACTAGTACCTTTAACATCAAAAATTTTCAAATGGACCTGCTCCGGATACGCGAAATGAATCGAACCGGATGTTTTTGTTATACGAAAGAGATTATCGGAAAATGAATTGGCGCGTTGTTGAATGCCATTGATCGGATCGAAACTGCCCGTTAATGCTACTTTCCCCGGAGTACCGATTGAACCGGTTATAAAAGAAATACTATCGCCGACAGCAATGGTCGGTGCAGAAACCGTCGTAGAAAGCGTAATCAGCAGTTTCGTACTGTCCGGGTTCCAGACCGCGCTGCCGAAAGTGCCGAAACCGCTCAGCCAATTGTGTCCGTTTGAAATCGGAAAGATCGTGTTTATATTCTGCGGCGTAACGGTAAAGGTGGCAACCGCCTTGTCAAAAGTGAGCAATACGTAATCATCGTTATCAATGCCGACCTGTTTTACGGTATTATCGCTCGCGACCGCAGAAATAAGCCGCGGGGGAATGATGTTGCCAGCAATTTCAAAATCAAAATTATCCCACCATGCATAACCGGTACTATTGGGATTATCACCGTCCAACTCCAATTCGGCGCCAAGGGCATTAGCGGGGACGGTAAGGGTTCGCGATACTTGTGTCCAGTCCTTTCCCCCGGTAAGCACACCGATGGTATCAACTTTGAAATAGCCGCTGGACCCTTGTTGGGACATGTCTGCAGGATTGGCTGTATTGTACCATAAAACTCTGGCAAAAGAATAACTAATAGTGGCTTGGGTTTTCATCCATCCGGAAACAGTGTACGTAGTACCTGCACTAATCGGCACCAGTTGACGTACCATACTAAGCGAGTTACTGAGATTGAAACTTATTAACAAACAACATGTTCCATGTTGAGGGGCAGTATTTACATTACAGTCGCATGCGTTGCGCACGGTCGCGAGATGCCAACCATTCAAGGTGGGTTCAAAATCGGGGTTCGTTAAAAGATTCTGGGCACTGGCCTTGACGGCAAAAAAGCCGAGGGGCAGCAGCGCAATAGCGCAACAGGCGATTTTCAGCGCTGCAGTATTTTTTAAATCCCGTCGCATCGGAGCATCTCTCTGGAAACCTGATATCCCATGTCGCCGATTCAGCGAACCGAAGCCGCTTTTCTCAGCTGATCCCCTATTTTGTAAAGGTAGTACCCGCTTGTCGCCGGACGGTACCTCAGCGCCTCATTTCTCGAAACGACGCGTCCGGAAAGATCGTAAACAGTGGCTTTTTGCAAAAGAATTTTCATTACTATCGGCGCTGCCGGCCTGACGAGCGACGGCGGAGCGGTAGTAAAGTTCCATACGTTCGACCAGTTGCTGGTCCCGACGCCGTTCGTCGCATCGACCCGCCAGTAGTAGACCGTACTGTTGGCCAGGCCGCTCACCGTCTGCGAGGTCGAGGTAAGGCCGCTCTGGAAAAAGCCGATCGTTGAGAAATCCGAAGCGGTCGATACCTCCAGCGTATATGTCGCAGCGCCGCCGACCGCTCTCCAGCTCAGGCTCAATGAGGTCGGCTGATCCAGGGCGCCGTTGGCCGGCGAAGAGAGCACGGGCACAGCAGGAGGGCTGACAACGGTCATGAAGTGCCATACCGCCGACCATGCGCTCGTCCCTGCCGCGTTCTTTGCATTGACCCGCCACCAGTAGGCCGTATTGCCGGCGAGCGGGCCGACGACGCTGGATACGGCGGTCAGCGTTGAATCGTCAAAAACGGTCGAAGTAAAATCGCTGACCGTCGACACCTCCAAGCGGTAGGTGCTCGCCCTGATCGCTGCCGTCCATGTCAGCGTCGGACTGATCGCGACGTTTGCCGCATTCATGGCCGGTGAAACAAGGGTCGGCACGCCGGGCGGAAGCGGTATCGTTGTAAAGTTCCATACGGCCGACCACGCGCTGGTGCCGGATCCGCTGGCGGCATTGACCCGCCAGTAGTATTTCGTGCTGTTGGCCAGCCCGTTCACCGCCTGCGAGGTCGAGGCGATGCCGCTCTGGACGAATACAAAACTTGTGAAATTGGGAACGATGGATACCTGTACGGTATACGACGTCGCACCGCCAACCGCCTGCCAGCTCAGGTTCAACGAGGTCGGCTGGTCCACGGCGCCGTTGGCCGGCGACAAGAGCACCGGCACCCCGGTCGGGGAGATGGTGAGGAAACTCCACGCCGCTGACCACGCACTCGTCCCTCCCGCCTTGGTCGCGTTGGCCCGCCAGTAGTAGGTCGTGCTGTTGGCCAGCCCGCCGCAGGCCTGCGAGGTCGAGGTGAGGCCGCTCTGTAAATAGACGAGCGTTGAAAAATCCGAAGCGGTCGATACCTCCACGGCATAGGACGCGGCTCCGGTGACGGCACTCCAGCTCAGCGTCAATGATAACGGCTGATTGGCTGCGTTATTGGCCGGCGACAAGAGTACGGGGCCCTGCATCGCCTGAAAGGAGAGATTATCAAAGTGGGCGGTGCCGCTGCTGCCGACGACGGCAGTGCATTCCAGATAGACCTGCGCCGACAGGGCACCGGCAGGTGCGGTAACGGTTTTGGTCAGATTTGTCCATGGATTCGTCCCCGCAAGTTTGCCCACCGTATCGATTCTGATGAAGCCGCCGGGAACTTGATTCTGGGGAGGATTGACTGCATTAAACCATAGAATCATGATTTGAGCGGTGGAGACGAGAACGGTATCGGTCTTCAGCCATCCGGAGACGTCGTACGAAGTGCCTGCGGTGACCGCTACGGTCTGCCATACGGCACGCGGGAAAGCAACGCCCGGAAGGGTCATTGCCTGGCTGTGGGTTCCGCTCTGGGCCACGGTATTGTCAATTGCGCGGCCGCCGCTGGTGTTCATCTGCCATGCAGGGTCGCCGCCGCCGGCTTCGAAGCTCGGGTCGATCAGAAGGTTCTGGCCATTGGCATTGAGAATAAAAAGTCCGAACAGTAAAAATGCCGGGATGCGATAGAAAGAGCTCTTAATTAAAGACGTCATACACCCCCCTTTAAACGGTTAAAAAAAGTTCGATTTTTCAAAGCGTTCGATAATGCTCAGAATCTGATATGTATATATATATACCACAAGGACAACATAAAGACAACATAGAAACAACATAATCTAAAAAAAAGGATAATTCAAACTCCCGAGGTCGTTTTGACCGGTTGATCGAAACGTAAAACCCGCGGTGTAACCGCACCGCTCCCCGTAAAGTATTTTATTCCGGCCTGCTGAGGCAGTGGAAATAATTGAAAAAATTAACAATACCATCAAGCTTCGGTTGTGTTGAAAAAAGAGCGATAAATACGGCATTGGAGAAGGGGTTTGCGCCTAAAGGCCTTATATGGATAATGGTATTATGCAGAGAACGGCTTAAAGGGTCCCTCAGGGGTGCCTGCACGTCGGTGAGTGCAGGCGGGGGCCCCAGGGAAGGAGCGCAAGCCCCTTCTCCAATGTCAAATCAAAGGATATAGTCATGAGCATCATGG
>CAISVC010000186.1 GCA_903888815.1 uncultured Fibrobacterota bacterium | reverse complement strand
GTCCGGGCGTATCGAAATAGAAAAAGCTGTTGCGTTAAGGGACGATTATGAGGAAGCGTGGCGCGAGCTGTTTTATATGTCGGTACGCCAGAAAGACTACGACGGTGCTCTGGCGACCGCCCGGCGTTACTGCGCCCGGTCTGTTCAGAACGGTGCGGCATGCCGTCTCGAAGGATATGCGCTGAACCTGAAAAAGGAGTATGCCGGTGCGCTTCCGTCTTTTCTGAAGTCGGTTGCTCTTGACAGTACGGATGCCGGCGCCTGGTATGATCTGGGAAGCTGCTATGAACGAAACAACGATATCGCTCATGCTGCCGACGCATTCAGGAAGGTGCTCCGTTTAAAGCCCGGCGATCCGGCGGCGTCAAATTATCTCGGCTATATGTGGGCGGAAAAGGGCATGAAACTCGACAGCGCAAAGGCGCTTTTAGAATCGGCACTGACAAAAGAACCGGGGAACGGCGCTTTCCTGGATTCCTACGCCTGGATTTTTTTCCAGAAGGGAGATCCCGGGAAAGCGTTTGAGTATATGATGAAGGCGATCGCCCGTATTCACAGTGATCCGGTTGTTTTTGAACATCTGGGGGATATTCTCAATAAGCGCAATGACCATGAAGGGGCGGTAAAGGCTTATGGCAGGAGTCTCGAATGCAACCCCGACAATGCGGAACTTGTCCGGGAAAAAATCATCGATCTGGAAACGACGTCGCGTCAAGGTATCAGCCGGTGATCGCATGAGCTGCATACGGCTTTTTTTCCCATGCGTCGCGGCCGCGCTTCTGCTTGTTGCCTGCAGTGTGCCGCCGCCGCTGCAAAAGGATGATGTCCCGCCGCTGTTTGCCTCATTATTTCCGGAAAAAAAAGTCAAGAAGGTAATTGCATTTGGCAAGGTAAAAGTTTCAATTGACGGAGAAATGCACTCCGGCAGCATCGAGGTGCGGTGGAATGACAGCGGTGAATTCAGCGCGGATTTTTATGCGCCGCTCGGCATTATCATCGGTTCGATAAAAGCGGCCGCGGGCCGGGGGACCGTTGCCTTTGAGGCAAAGGAGTATGCCTTTACCATGGCACAGACCATGGATACGCTTCCGTTTGCATGGGGACGCGACCTGACCTTCGGGGATCTGCTGGAGATACTGCTTGCACAGATGCCCGCACCGTATACTTCCTGCCTGCGGAGCCGGCCGGATTCTCTCTCCAATGAACGGAGGACAATATCTGCCTTGTGGAAAACGGATTCCTGTGAGATCCAGGCGGAGATCGGGAGACGGTCATGCACCCCGGAAAGCGTGAAATTGGTGTTTAAAAAACATGCGCCTTTCTGGTGTTTGAAGATCGGGTCTTTCGAAGAGTTTCGTGCCCATAAAATTGAATTGCGGGAGAATGACAGAAACTATTTTTCAATCACCTATACAAAAGTGAAGTGCGACTGATGATACCGGTGTCCAACTGATGAAACATTATTTCAGGACAGCTGCAGTGCGCGGGGCAGCGGCTTTAATTTCCGCCGTCATGCCGCTTTCCGCCCAGAGTCCCGATGCCGCGACCACGCTTTTCGATTTCGTCAATATCGCCTACGATGCGCGGACGGTCGCATTGTCCGGCGCATCGGTGGCGATGCCGAACGATTGCTACGGTATCTTTTCGAATCCCGCGGCGCTGGGGTATCTCACTACCATGCAGGCAGTTATCGGCTACCGGCCCGTGGGCTCCGGTGTTTTCGGTGTTCCGCTGGCATATGCACTCCCTGAAAACGGGAAGGGTGTTTTCGGCATCGCCGTCTATGGGTTGACAAGCGGCAGATTTTACGCAACCGATAGAGGTCCGGATAACGGTGTGGTATTCACAAAAGATTTGGTAGGCGCCGATTATATCTCCGGGAACGCATCATGGGCGAAAATGATCGATGAATATTTCAGCGCGGGGGTGACCGTCAAGGGCCTTTATACGTACCTTAAGGGATTGGCGAATGAGTACTGGTCTGCCGACGGGTTCGCTTTTGATCTGGGACTGCAGTGCCGCTTCATGAATTCACGCCTGATATACGGATTCGTGGTGCGCAATTTCGGTCTGCTCAGATCAGGATTCGAAAAAGGTGATACATACCCGCTTCCAGCTGCGGTAGATATCGGGGTCTCCTATGTCCCGCGCGACATAGAGAATCTGAGAGCGACCATCGACATCAACAAAAAACGGGGCGACT
>CAISVC010000185.1 GCA_903888815.1 uncultured Fibrobacterota bacterium | reverse complement strand
GTAAAAGAATTTGACAGATATATTTGGTGGTTTCGTAAAAAGTCAAATTGCTACGGTATCCGTCATTCCTGCGAACCCCGGATCGAGTCCGGGGCAGGCGCCGGAATCCAGGGTTCCCGGTGAAAACCGGGATCCAGTTTCTAGGGTGGCTCCCGGCTTCCGCCGGGGTGACGATTGGAGGGACTTTTTACGAGACCATCAACTTTGCCTGTTATAATAACCGTTTATTATCCGAGATTCGACCGTTACTTTGAAGGAGGTGAAAGATATGCGGATAAAATATTCCAAGGAAGCTGACATTCTTCTGATCAGCTTGCGGGAAGGAAAGCCGGCCGATTCGATTGATCTGAAGGAAGGCGTCATTCTCCATCTTGACGACAATGGGCTTCCACTCGAAATCGAAATCCTCGATGCAGCAAAATTGTCCATGATCGATGAGATCAGTGTCTCACCTGCGTTCGGACGCAAGCAGGAAGAACGGACGGCGGCGATGTAGAACTGCCCCACCATGCAAAACGCTAAAATGCAAGACCTGACCCCCATGATAAAGCATCTTTTCTGGTGGGTGCCTGAGAAAGAGATAGCGTCACTCAGCCACGACGCCATCGTGGAGTCTGTGCTCAGTAACGGCAATGAGGATACGGTCAGGCAACTTTTTGATTATTACGGAATCGAAAAAGTAGCTGAAATTTTCAACCGGCAGGCATCGGGCCGGCGAACCAATTACCGGCCGCGGACGGTTCATTTTTTTCGACAATATTTTCATCGGCATGCACCGAAATATTCTGACAGCAAATCAGGTTAAACTCCTGCCTCTGGTCAAAGAATTCTCGCGTGACTATTATCTGGTCGGCGGCACAGCTGATGTGGCAACAACACCATTTAGCTCTTAACCTTTTTACGGCAGCTAAGAGAAATGACAAACACCTGCCCTCCCTTCTGTCATTTCTACCCCCCCTCCTTGTCATTTCGAAGGAGCGCAGTGACTGAGAAATCCTTGTCCCGATCAAGGGAGAAATCCTATGTTCAGTGGAAACATAATTTCGTCATTCCCGCCCTCCCCTTCTGTCATCGCGAGGAGCGTGAGCGACGTGGCGATCTCTCTCCTTCTGTCTTTAACGTAGTGCAGACCTTCAGGTCTGCTGTATTAGCAGGACTAAAGTCCTGCACTACGACTTCCCCCCACGCTACGCTCAGGGTTTCAGTTTACCGCAATGACTTTATGGACAATATGCAAAGGTTTCGTATTGATGCTGTCCCTGCTTTCCATTGTCTTGTCACCAGGAGTGTGATATAAAAAAGCGAATGGAATGGCTATAAACAAATATGAAACAAAACGCTAAAATTCAAGACCTGACCCCGCTGATGACCGAAAAGGATCAAATGGAAAAACTATCGCCAATATATTGGGATGTTGATGTGGATCCGGATGCGCTCCAGCGGCTCCTTCGCGGCGACACTGAGAGGATAGGCCACATTGATCGAATTAGTCTATATCGACGGC
>CAISVC010000184.1 GCA_903888815.1 uncultured Fibrobacterota bacterium | reverse complement strand
GATCTGGGAGAAACTGCGCACAAAGCTCCACAACCAGCGACTTCTCGGCATGGACTACTATTCCGGCGGCCATTTGACGCACGGGTACCGTCACAATGTCTCGGCCCAGATGTTCGACGCGTATTCCTACGGCGTGGACCGCGCGACCGGCCTCATCGATTACGATGCGGTCGAGAAAATGGCGCTCGACCTTAAACCGCTCATCCTTCTTGCCGGGTACAGCGCCTATCCGCGGAAAATCAATTTCGCGCGCATGCGCGCCATTGCCGACAGGGTCAATGCGGTATTCATGGTCGACATGGCCCACTTTGCAGGGCTCGTTGCCGGCGGCGTGTTCACCGGCGACTTTAACCCCGTTCCCCACGCGCATGTCGTGACTACCACCACGCACAAGACGCTGCGCGGCCCGCGCGGCGGACTTGTACTGTGCTCCTCTGAGTTCACCGAAAGCGTCGACAAAGGATGCCCGCTGGTCATCGGCGGCCCCCTGGGCCACTGCATGGCGGCCAAGGCCGTAGCATTGACAGAAGCAAATACGCCCGCGTTCAGGCAGTATGCAGGGGCAATCGTCGCCAATGCGCAGGCCCTGGCGGCGGAGTGCATACGGCTGGACATGACCCTTGCCACCGGCGGCACCGACAACCATCTGTTCCTTATCAATGTCACGCCGTTCGGCCTGACCGGCCGTCAGGCCGAGAGCGCTTTGCGGGAGTGCGGCGTCACCTGCAACCGGAATTCGCTTCCGAACGACCCGAACGGGCCGTGGTACACGAGCGGCCTGCGCATGGGCACGCCTGCGGTGACGACGCTGGGCATGGAAAACGAAGAAATGGTCCGGATCGCCTCGATCATCAGGCTCGTACTTGGCGGTACGAAACCGGAGACTATCGCCGCGGGCGCCAATGCGGGCCGGCCGAGCAAGGCGAAATACACCATCGATCCGAAAGCCAAAGAAACCGCCAGGGCGGCCGTCGCCGCTCTCCTTTCGCGTTTTCCGGTCTATCCGGAACTGGATCTGCCGTTCCTGCGAAAAGCATTCGGGTAAGGGGGTGGCCGCGGTTTCCATTCCGGGGCATGATTGATTTTTCTTTACAACACCGTGGACACTGATTTATACTCTTTTCAACAACTGTCAGTTCTTTTCTTATCCACTCTTAACAAAAAGGAGTCGACATGGGAGGGAAAAGCTTAACCCAATCACAAACCATCGCCAAGCTGGCGGAAGCAGTACAGCTCTCCAAAAAACAGGTGAAGTGCTTTCTTGACAGTCTGGCAGATCTCGCCTACAAAGAGGCGAAAAACGCTTTCACGATTCCCGGGCTCGGGAAACTCGTTCTGGTCAATCGTAAAGCCAGAATCGGCAGAAATCCGGCGACCGGCGAGCAGATCCAGATTCCGGCTAAAAGAGTCGTGAAGTTCCGCGTTGCAAAAGCCGCAAAAGAGGCTATCTCCGGCGCAAAGAAAAAGTAAGCGACCGCACATCGCACATAAAAAAGGCCTCGTCAGAGAGGCCTTTTTTATCCCCACTGCATACTGTTTTCCCTGAAGAAACGCAAATTCTTTATATCCTTATTCGTATTCAATGAAGGGGTGAATCAATCTCTGCATTTCCTCGCGGGTATGGCCGGGATGCATGAAGGCGGGTGCCGTGTTGTAATTTAATAAATAATAAGCATAGTGACCTCGATATCCCTTTAACGGTTGGAAAAACAGCAGTATATGAAAAAAATTCTGCGCCCT
>CAISVC010000183.1 GCA_903888815.1 uncultured Fibrobacterota bacterium | reverse complement strand
CGAAATTCGTTTAAGTTAAGAGACGGTTCTGGTGTCAGTAATATACTCCTGTTTGTTTAGCTTTTCAATATTCTTCTGATAAAACTCCCGCCGTTTTTGATAGGTCTCCTTTCTTGCACGTTCCCTTTTAGCCAGGATATCTTTCTGCCTCCCGTAAAAGACATCCGCAGGGGTGACGTTGTCGAGCGATTCATATCTAGTATCTAGGGACGGAGGTAAGTTAATAAGTTATATTTACATCCATGCCACGGAAAGCACGGATAACCGCGCCGGGAATTGTTCATCACATCATGGCGAGGGGGCTTGATGGAATTGATATTTTCCGGAAAGATAATGACCGTCGTTTTTTCCTTACTCAATTGGAGAAGTGCCTTCGCCGGAATAATTTCAAGTGCTATGCCTGGGTACTGTTACGCAATCACTATCATTTGCTTGTTCGCACCAGCGAACAGCCGCTGTCCTCGTTTATGCGGTGGCTTAATTCGGTGTATGCATCGTATATAAACAGGGAGTATAAACGGAAAGGGTATCTGTTTCAGGACCGGTACAAATCAATTGCGACTCAGGATCAGCGATATATTGAAGAAATCGTTCGTTATATTCACCTGAACCCCATTCGCGCGCATGTTTGCAGATCATTGCAGAGCCTTGACGCTTACCCCTGGAGCGGTCATGCGGCGCTGGTGGGAAAAGTAGATAACAAATTTCAAGATATACGAGACGTGCTGAAACGTTTTGGAGGTGATACGAAGAAGGCGATAGCGAAGTACCGGCAGTATATTCAAGAAGGGATCGGCCGGGAAAACAATGACGATGTAGTTACGCTGCTCAGGAAGTCGAACGCCGGCAGCAGTGATCGTCATCAGACCGGCTGCTGGGTGATCGGCGACCATGAGTTTGTAAAAAAGGTTCTCGGCGCGGCAGAGGAGAAAAAGCTTCGGATACATGAGTACCGGAAGAAAGGGTGGTCGATAGATCTTCTGGCAGAGCGTGTCGGTAAAAAGATGGGAATTTCTGTAAAGAAGATCGGGAGGCGCTGGCGGGGCGGTGTGGGCTCCGATGCGCGGAAGGCGATATCATTTCTCGGTCACCGGGTTCTTGGAATACCGGTCATGGAGATAGCTCGCTATTTTAATGTTTCCGGCCCTGCGGTATCAATGAATCTTGATGAAGGCGAAAATATAGCGGGAAACCATGGATTGAATAATCTTATTATCTGACCTCCGTCCCAGAATCTCCATGCCTCACTTCACAAAATACCCATTACCACCTTTCCTTACCGGCGTTCTTACGTCTGCAGCGTACAATAGATTTCTGACCAACCGTGCGCGGGGGCTTTTGTTCAGGGATGTCAAGCACCACAAGTCCTATGCCTTTACCTCCTCCAAAGCGGAGTACCGAAGCCTGATCCACGACGCGGTGGTGCGCAACGGGAAGTCGGACCCTTATACCGGCGATACGCTTGACTGGACGCTCATCGGCGCGTGGAAGGAGACAAAAGAGCTCAGGGACGTTTTCGAGAAAAAGTTCGCGCTCATGCCAACGGTCGACCACATTGACCCTGATAAACTCGGTTTCGAGATCTGCTCCATGCTCGTCAACTTCTGCAAGTCCGATCTGAACCCGAAGGAATTTATTGCGCTGTGCGGAAAAGTGGCGGCGTTCAGGACAGGGCCCAAACCCGCGATGTGGAAGCCGATCAACCCTGACAGCCGTTTCAGGAAGTTCCTCCTGCCGCCGTTCCTCTCCGGCACCATGACCGTGCGGGCGTACAACAAGTGGCTCGACAGCAAGGCGCACAAGCTTTTCATCCGGGACAAGAAGCGCGGCAAAGAGTTCGCCTTCAGCGCCACCCAGGCACGCTACAAGGAGCTGCTCCACGCGGCCGCTCAGTGCGGCCGGTTCGACCCCTACACCCACGACGCGCTCGCGTGGGACCTCGTGGGCACCTACGACAATGTTTCGGCGCACGAAAGGGGAGACGCGTACAAGCGGAAATATTACCTGCTGCCCACCGTGGACCATGTTGACCCGGCCGTGCTGGGGCTGGAAATCTGCTCGTGGCTGGTCAATGAGTGCAAGAATTTTCTGACAAGCGTGGAATTCGTTTCCCTCTGCAGGCGCGTCGCGGGTCATTGAGTGTGTGATTGGGGTCAGACCTAAAAGCCCCTAGGCCTTTTATGGATAACTGTGTTAAACGTAAAAGGGCCCATAGGGAAGAAAACAATTGTACTCTTTAACCGGCCTATACAACCCATTGAATTAAAATCAAATCACTCTTAAAACCACCTCTTTTTTGCCCTTCTCCCTAACGGGAGACTTGATTATTATATTTCTTTTTGTACCAGATAACAGCCATTGCCCGATACCTTGACATCGCTCATTCACCGGCATCGCTGGCGGTGAGAAGAGGTGAAGAATTGTCCGGGGATAAGAAGTTCTCTAAAGTGCTAATAGCGCTCCGTCCCTAGATAGAGAAGCTGCAAAGTTATTTTCTATTTACCTTGAAAAGAATGAGGCCTTTGGTATGGCAGGCATTTATGAATTATGGAAGCCCGAGAATGGTGAAATATTAAAAACCTGTTCAATCATCACCACTATTATGAGAATAACAGAATGGTATTCGGCACTTTAAATATTCCAGATGTTTTAACAAATGCTCTTCTTAATGACGAGCTTGCAATATTTGCTGGAAGCGGCGTATCAAAGGGTAATCCTTCAAATTTACCTGATTTCCAAGGTTTATGTGTTTCTATTAGTCAAAAAACAGGTACCATACGACCCTACTGAAAATGAACAACGCGATGTTTATTTAGGTAGACTTGAGCATGAAGAAAAACCTATCCGTGATTTTGTAGCGGATTTGTTGGATATTCCGGGAACAAATCATAATGCGCTACATAAATCAATACTCCAACTATTTAAAAACGCCACTATGGTAAGAATTGTAACGACAAACTACGATAGACTTGGAGGAGCTGCCTATGTCGTATCCGAGGAGATAGCCGCTATTCACAGTGCCGTAACGATCCTTATCGGTTGAATCGGTGCCATAGGTAATGACCCATAGAGATTAAAAGTTGTATTTAAACTTCAGCACATAATACCAGCTGTTAGGCCTGGCGCACACTTCGTACCAATCTTTTTCCGATAAGTCAACGTAGAATCCGTGAAAATGGTCCCGGGCAATTTGCGCGATGATTTCCATGTTTTTGAAACTTCGCTTTGCATACACAGACCATTTCCAGTTGTCGCTTATTTTATACCTTGTCAACGTGTCGTATCTCTGGTCGACGCCCTGCGGTTTCGGTCTGGCGTTTGAGAAATACATCAGATAGAGGCTGTTCGGCCACGGGTTTCCCCACCATTCTACCTCGCAGGCAAAGACATCCAGCACTTTAAATGTCGGAATATTGATACCTCCCATTACGGGAATCCGTTGCCACAGCGAGTCGAACCGGTAGGGATAATTTTTTGTCCCCATTATCGCGGCTTCGCCGTAGATTTTAAGGTCTTCTTTTCCGAAGAGATCTGACCGCAGCAACGCCTTGGGATCGAAGGAGGCGTAGCAAAGCACGTTCGTTGACTTTGACGAATAATGGTAGGTATTATTGAGTGAATCGACGTAGATGTCGTCCGGCGGGGTGGTCAGGCTGTCGTTCGCCGCCAGACAGCGGTTCAGGTCGAGGCCGAACCCGATATGGCCGATGTTTCCGAAGGTGACTCTCCCCAGATACGCGATTGACAAATCATATACCGGCGCCTGCGTGGCGGACAGGAGTAGCAGATCGTTTGTCAATTTTATAAAACCGGAACCGACGCTGAAATCCGAATGCAACCGGCTTCCCAGCAGCCGTTCGAGCGGGAAGTCGAACTTCGTATCGATGTAGCCGGGATAGGGCCGCATTCTGAAGAAATATTCACCAAGGTTGCGCACGTCTTCGTTGTATTTATAGGGAAAGTAGCCGATGCCGAGCTCAAGCCGTGCCCGGTCATTGCGCAGGAAGGAGAGTATGCCTTCGGCCTGGTGCGGATAGTACCGGATGAAAAATTCCGAAGCGATCGAGCCCACGTTCGAATGGCGGAATGTGGGGCTGTATTCGCACTCTATGCCGACCCGTATCCGAGTCCAGTCATTGAGGGTTGCGGTGCATTCGAGTCTGGCGCGCATATCTTCTATCCACCAGTGGTTCAAAGGTCTTTCCATGTACTCGGCTTTCGGAAACTGGCCGAATTCAAACGAAGAGTAGCCGGAGATGATCGTGCCGTTCGTCAATGTATCGTTTACTTCAGCGGTCGATAAAAAAGCAGCGACCGTAACAACCGCACATAGTTTTATTGATAGATATTTCATAACGCTTCCTTACGTTTCCTTTTTACACTTGAAAACCGGTGCGCATTGTTCTGCGCACCGGTACGATGATATAGAGATTGTAAAATAGCGTCGAATGTTCCGACAAGTTTTAATTCACCAGGAAGGGCCGGCAAACGGTTGCTTCGGCCGTCTTAACGGTAAACAGATAAACGCCGGCGCTCCGCTCTCCGGGCTCCCAGCGGATGGTTCCCGCATGCAATTTTCCGGTAAGATCAGCGACGGTACGGCCTTTAAGGTCAAGTACCTTGACCGTAAGGTTGTCGGCGGACACGTTACTCGGCAAGTCAACACTCATCGAAACTCCGCGGCATACGAATTTCAGCGTACGCTTGAGCGCACAGCCGGGCGACAGCGGAAGCGTGGAAACTTTTCGATTTACCCATACCTCTATGCCATTCGAGTCGATGGTCACGGCGGGCGAGAAGGTAATCAGGTAATCGGTGCCGCTCGCCGCAATCGTGGCCGGAATGGCGCTTCCGCCTTTTTGGGCATAAACCGTTGCCACTCCGGTGTTTTTTACGAATAACTTATCAAATGTCAAAGGACGGTCAAAAGATATTTTCATATACTGATCGTAAGCCGTTTGCTTCTCCGTAAAACTCAGGTCGCCCCAGCAGAGCGAGCCGATCAACGGCGCGTTGATCTGATTGTTCATATTGTAGGTGCCCGTGGCCAGGTAGGGCTTGATGGTAAGTTCTTTTGCCGGGAGATTCAGCGAGTATCCCGTAAGGTCGGCGATAAGGTGATACAGCATCGGGGTCGTGATATAGTAATCTCCCCATCCCGGACAGCCGTTGCCGCCGTCGTTGAGCTGCAGGGTCTGGTGATATTTCCAGGTCGGATGCGTCACGTTGAACACATCGTACATCAGTTTAGTGTCGATGAGTCCGGTATCGGTCAGGTTGCGGCGTATGGCGCCGAACGAGTAATGATAACAGACCGGATACCAGCATTCGCCGTTTTCGACCGCGCCGTTGTCAGATACTTTGATGACCCGCATGGTGCCGCAGGAGGCATTCGGCAGCGTCCCGATATTATGGGTATGAATGTAATTCAGAGAGCTCCCGATGTGAGCCGGGGTATTGACCACGTCGCCGAGACCGAGGAAATCCGCGTACCACTGACCTGCCACCTGGCCGTCCATGGACCCGGTATTGCCTGGCCAGACATTGTAGTGGCCTTGGGACTGATTCCAGAGCGTTTCAAATGCAGTCTGTGTGCTGGTGAGACGCGTCTGCATCTGGGTGGCATAGGCGTTGTCGCCAAGAAGTTGCGCCATCTTGACAACCGCTTTAAGCGCGGCGAGCCACCAGCTGCAGTTGTATGAACTCTCGTTTATCCAGGTCGTGTTATCATAGGAATTCTGCGGATTGTCCGGCAGATAGTTACTATTGTTGTCGGAATTAATGCAAAACAGCACCACGTTTTTGACTTTCGGCCAGTAGTAATCCCTTATCCGGGCGCTGTCGTTTCGCCAGAAATAGTTTCTCGCGACGTTGCAGATGAACATCGATTGTATGTCGATCCAGTTGCAGGTCTCATAAAAACTGGAAAGCCCGTGATTGATGGCGCCGGTCGTTTGCTGGTTATTGGCGAACCCGCCCATCCATGCGTCGGCTGCGCCGGGTGCGAACATGAGGTCGAAGATCGAACTGTACGATTGATGATCATACGTTCCCCATACGTCATACACCGCGGCTTCGACAAGCCATGCGATGCCGTCACGTCTCCAGGCCGAGTTGAGCGAGGCGACGTACGCGCCGTTCGTCACATGATCTTTCACCCACGCGGGCAGGCTGGAATTCATGATCCTGTTATACCATTTGTCAACTCCAGCCCTGATGGTCGCATAGTTTGTGCGTCCGGTGTCGGCGACAGCCAGAGAGGATGCCCAGTTTTTCTGATAGTTCGGTATGCCGTTCGCCGGATTGGAATAGTACCAGGTGATCGCGAAAGCGATCTCGACGCTCTGGCCAGGCGCGAGCGACAGGACTTTACCCGAAAGCAGGGCCGCAGCGCCGGTCGGGGCGGTGGTGAAGGCGCCGTTCGAGGTGAATTCAGCGTAATTGCTGCCGCAGGTGACGGTTGCGCCCGGGGCGCTGGCCGCCATGACCGTATGGTTCTGGGTCGACGCGGTGAGCGTGAAACCACGCACCGGCGTACCGACCTCCGCAGCCGAAGCGCCGCTTACCTGCCACGCCACGGCGCCTGCCACATCAACTGCTGTCTGGCTGGTGTTTTGAAATTTAAATATGTAAAGAACCATGGGAGCGGAGGAGTATCTATCATTATTGACGATGAAAGGAGTAACGGTTTCGGTCGAAAGCTTGATTGGAAGGGTTGTCGAGGTGTAATCAATGAAAAGTTTCGGATATTTTCCATTATAGGCAAGTGAGACACCATCGGTCGTGAGCAGCTTGTGCGCCCAGACCGTGGTTCCTGACTTGACATATGCGGCGAAATAGCAGCCCGCGGGCGCTGCGTTGCCGGTAACGCCGGCAGCCGACCCCATACGGCTGAATTCCATCATTTCCACGGCCCCCGTGGTTTGATTGATGGTCCAGTGGCCGGCGCCGTAACCGCCGAACGGAACTCCGTCGGCGAAGATAATTGTTGAAAAAGTTAATACTAAAACAGCAGTTATTTCTAGAAAGAATAAATCGCTGCTTCTTATATTTTTTTTGTCTTTTGCATCATTTTTCATACTGCCTCCTTTTATGAGTTAATTAACTGATAGGTAATTACTACTTTACTACTTTACTACTTTACTACTTTATCTTTACACCCGCTATATTTTGCGGCATTTTTCCCGCCTCCGCTGTCCGCACACTAACCGACTTCAAGAAAAAAAATACGCATTCCCCCGCATAATTGTCAAATCTGAAAACACCGGTTTT
>CAISVC010000182.1 GCA_903888815.1 uncultured Fibrobacterota bacterium | reverse complement strand
ATAAAATGCGGCAAGCGTTTTTTGAAAAGAAGATTGAAAATCTCTACCTGCCTAAAGGCAGGTTTGATTATAGTAGTTTTTTTGGGTACCAAATTATTTTAATTTTTGTAGGTACCAACAACAGGAGTATATTACTCAATACCAGAACCATCCCTTAACTTAATCAAAAATTCTGTCCACAACCTTTTGAAGACATACAGTCGAGTAAAATTTAACAAAGGAGGGGTGTATGTTTTTTTCAGAAAGGGCGATGAAGGCTTTTTTTTATGGGTGTGCAGTGGTACTTTTTTCAGGCGCTCTGTTTACTGTTTCCGCAGCACAGGATGTGCGCTTCAGCGACAGCTGGAAATTCTACCAGGGCGATGTGACCGGAGCACAGGCGACGAGCTATAACGACGCTTCGTGGGGAACGGTGTATCTCCCGCATACGGTGGGGCTGGCATCGGTCGGCGGAAGCCCTTACATGGGCTATTGCTGGTACCGGAAGACCTTTACGCCCGGGGCCTCGATGGCAGGGAAAAAGCTCTTCCTTGAATTCCAAGCGGCCATGCAGCTTGCGTATGTCTGGGTCAATGGCACACTTATGCTTCCAACGCGCGGCGCCACCGGTGACACGGTTACCCACCGGGGAGGGTATGTTCCATTTGTCCTTGATATTACGAACAGCATCAACTCCGGTAGCGGAAATGTGATCGCGGTCCGGCTCAACAATAACTCTAATCCGGATTTCCCACCGGGAAATTCGGGCGTTGATTTCAAGTATTGGGGCGGTCTTTACCGTGACGTATACCTCCAGTGTACCGACTCACTCCATATCACTTATGCGCTCTATGAAAACATCCCCGGCAGCGGCGGCGTGTTCGTAACGTATCCGTCGGTAAGCAGCTCATCGGCAACCGTGCAGGTCAACACGCACGTACTCAACGAATACGGAAGCGCGAAGTCATGTATGGTTACCACAACGATTGTCGATTCTAATGGGGCGACCGTTGCCACCAATTCCACCTCGGCAACGAACCTTAACGCCGGCGCGTCCAATAGTTTTAGGCAGAGCCTTACCGTGTCGAATCCGCATCTCTGGCATCCCAATACGCCCTATTGTTACAAGCTCAAGTCGCAGGTGTACAATGGTTCCACTCTGGTGGACACGTGTACCACGACTATCGGCATCAGAACGATACAGTTTACCAAAGCAAATGGATTTCTTATCAACGGCCAGCACTTTTATTGCCGCGGTGCCGACCGGCACCAGGACTACCCCTACATCGGCAATGCCGCTCCGGCTTCGTGCCAGTACCGTGACGCGCTGCGCCTCAAAGAGGCGGGGTTCGATTTCGTGCGTACCAGCCACTATGTCCAGTCGCCTGCCTTCATCGCGGCATGCGATAAGCTCGGCATCATGCTCATGTGTTCCCTCCCGGGATGGCAGCATACGTCGACCGCAACTGCCTTCGTCAACAATTCGCTCACCGACATCCGGAACATGATCCGCTGCTATCGCAACGATCCCGCAATTATCCTATGGGAGACACAACACAACGAGAGCAGCGACGCGCAGAGCTACAGCATTTCGGCCGACACTGCTGCCCATCAGGAATACCCCGGCAATCAAACGTACACGTGCGGCGAACCGACCATGAGCTGCAGCGGTGACTACGGCGCTAGCTACGGCTATGAAGTTATCCTTAGTTCCGCGCAGCACGGCGCCCGCACTTGCGCCAGCACCACCTCTAAGCCCATGGTTATGTCCGAATACGGTGACTGGGAATTCAGCAGCGGCGGGCAACGCTCAGGTAGGAACAACGAATCCACCGAGCTCAGGCTGTCCCATAATCAGATTTACTCGCTCAGCCTGAACCAGAAGATTACCACGCTCGGCGGAGACGCCGTATGGACCGGTCTCGACTACCAGAGCGGCGGGGTAGTACGATCCGGGGCCATCGATTGGGCGAGGATTCCCAAGTTTGGCGCATATGCCTACCGGAGTCAGCGCGATACGGGGATAACCATCCCTGGAGTCAATCTGGGCCCGATGGTGTACATCGCCAACTGGTGGACTTCCTCCTCGCCGCTGTCGGTCATGGTGTTCAGCAATTGCGATTCGGTCGCCCTTTATCTCAACGGCACCATTGTCAAGAAGCAGGGGCCGGATGCCCCACAGAGCGACAGCACCAGGTACCTGAAACACCCGCCTTTTACGTTTGCAGTTCCATCCTTTACGGCAGGAACGCTTCGCGCCGACGGATTGATCGGTGGAACGGTCCGGGCAACGCATCAGGTAACCACGCCGGGTACTGCAGCGCGAGTGTCGGTGGTAATCGATACGGTGAATCTACCACCGTTAAAGGCCGACGGTTCGGACATAGCCTTTGTCTACGGGTCGATTCTCGATGCCAACGGCACGCTTATGCCGACGGCGACCACCAGCGTGACGTTTACGGTTACCGGCCCTGCGACGCTGGTGACGACCACGGTGGGTACCAGCGCAACCGTAGCCGCGGAAGCGGGCATTGCTACCGTTCTTCTGCGTGCAGGGACGACCGGAGGTCAGATCATCGTTACGGCCACGGCATCAGGCTTGACCAACGGCAGCGATACGGTGACTGCGGTCGCACCGCCGACGACAGGGATTATTGATCCGTTCAGGCCGACAGCCGCTCATCCGCCGGCCGTGGCATTCGCGATACGGCAGAAAGACGGCGTGCTTTCAGTTCAAGTTCCGTACGCTACGGCAGAAGAGCTTAGAGCGGCAAAGTTCACCCTGTGCAATGCACAGGGCAGGCTCGTGGGTCAATGGAACCTGAAGCAGAGCAGCACGTTGGTGAATATCAAATCGCTGCCGCACGGGGTTTACTTCGGGCAGATAAGCAAGGGAACGGACCGGTATGTTCAAAAATTAGCATGGTAGTACGGTCGCGGTTTGGAGAACGCTCATTTTTATAGGCAAAGTGTTTTTATTCCTTTATATTTATGTTTTATGTCATAGGAGAGAGGGGAAATGTTTAGCGGATATATATTTACATGCAAATACAAGAATCCGAATACTTTTATTGCCTTTTTACATTTTTAAAACGGGGGAGGTTCAGTTTCCCATCGAATATGCTTTGGCGGTGCATACCACTTAGAAAGCAGTAAAAGAAAGCTAATTAAAAATGTTGTTGAAAAGGATATTAAATCTCCTCCAGAAGGTTTTCGCCATGATACTATTCAATGGAATATTCCTGGCCCTGTAAAAACAAACTTATTATATCAAGAAATTTCTAACAATACAGATACTAGCCTTTACCTCGTCCTATGGAAAAATTCCATCCGTCATGTAATACTTCTGAAATAAGGGATGCCGACCTGCCGGACCGTTCTTCGTACCGTTTTAAGCACCTGCCTGCCGAAGCACCTGCCTTCGCCCGGAGCGGCTACGCGCAGGCAGGT
>CAISVC010000181.1 GCA_903888815.1 uncultured Fibrobacterota bacterium | reverse complement strand
GGCTATGAAATCAAAACTGCTCTGGTGGATACTGATTGTCATATGGTGCGGGCTGATTTTTTTTATGTCAAGCAATAACAGCGACGAGTCCTCGAATCAGAGCATGTTCATTGCGACGCTGCTCAACCGCTGGATCGCGCATGCGCTGGGGCCGCACGCTTTCGCTGTCACCGAAACCGCGGTCAGAAAAACCGCGCATTTCCTCGAATACCTGGTGCTTGGCAGCCTGCTGTTCATGGGATTTCTTGACCGGTCCAGGGTCGCGCGGACCGTCCTGCTCGTTTTTGCCGCAGGTATTCTTTTTGCGGCAAGCGACGAGGTGCATCAGCATTTTATCCCGGGAAGGACCATGCGGCTTTTCGATCTGCTGATTGACACGGCTGGAATAGGTGCTGCGGTTTTTGCGCTGTGGATACCGGCAAGACGGCGCAGGCGCATCAGCGCATAGGGAAGCGTAAAAAGCTTATTTCTCAAGAATCAACGTCACGGGTCCGTCATTCACCAGCTCAACCTCCATCATGGCGCCGAACGTGCCGGTCGCCACTTTTGCAACCTGCTTTTTCAGCCGGTCGACGAAGTATTCGTATAATGCCCTGCCTTTATCCGGCGGAGCAGCTTCAATGAAGCTCGGCCGTCTTCCTTTGGTGCAATCGCCGAACAAAGTAAACTGCGACACCACGAGCGCTTCGCCGTTCACTTCCCTGAGCGACAGGTTCATTTTGTCAAGAGTATCGGAAAAAATCCTGAGATCGGCGCATTTGGCTGCCAGATAATCAGCCTTCGCTTCAGTATCATCCCGGTGCACCCCGAGGAGAAGGAGTATTCCCTTATTAATGGAGCCGGCGGTAACGCCGTCGACCCGCACGCTTGCCTGCAGTACACGCTGAAGAACTATTCGCATAGGTCAGGATCCTTGATAATGAGTGAGAAGAACGATAATTGTAAAATACGTTCATGGAAAGAAAAAAAAACCACCCGGGAAGGAGATCTTCGAAGAAGGGGGAGCCCCGTAATTAAGAAGGGGCATTGAGGGTTGTTCGAAGAAAAGCACTCCGCCCGGGTGGTTATAGTATTCTTTATGACTGCTTGAGAAACGAATACGCCGGCAGTAAGATAATACATTTCATATGGTTATGCAAATAAAAAGTGCTGTCAGTCGTTTCGTGTTTTAACTGCTGCAGTACATTGATGTGATTTCGTATTCTCGGAAAATCTATTTTGATTTTACAGGCATGCGGGAAGCGATAAGCAATACGCTTAAAACGGACACGTATTCTATCGGCGCTGTTTTTCAACAGGGTGAAAAATGCTGAGATTGAGATGCCATATTTCCCTCTTCTGCACCGCAGCATTGCTGTCAGTTACGGCAGGCTGCTATACGAAGTTCGCGGCATTTGAGCCGGTCGCTGTCGCACCAAGGGCTGATACGGTGAAGGCCACCGACGCAGACAAAGAAACGTGCATCTGGGAACGCGATCTTATGGGATATCCTTATTTGCACTGCTATCCCTCGTATTATCCCCGGCAGTGGTACTTGTACAATTATTCACCCTGGTGGTATCACAATGACCGGTACCTCTTTAATGCGGATCGGTGCCCGCCCTATTACTACTATGACCCTAATTGCGGATGCTGCCGGTATTACCTGAACAATCCGGACCTGCATCACCCTCTGATCGGTGGAGACAGCAAGGGATCGACGGAAACAACATCGGGCAGTACGCTGCAACCGCAGGACACCAACCGCGTCTCGATTTCAACTTCTTCACACATAAGCGTGAGTGTCCCGCTGTATGGAAATCCCGGGACTTCAAACACGTCAACCGGCACGGCATCCACAACCGCGTCCCAGACAGCGGTCGATTCCCTCGCGGCAAAACAGGCGGGCGACAGTTCTTCGGTAAACGGGCAGGCGGCCGATACGGGCCATACCG
>CAISVC010000180.1 GCA_903888815.1 uncultured Fibrobacterota bacterium | reverse complement strand
CGTGGCCCTATCGAAAGCGGCAATCATTCGCGCGTCCAGCGACCACCGCTCGCTGCGAATATGGATTGCCGCGCCGCTCCAGTCGGTCGGACCGATAAGGCCATTGCAAAAAAACTCCGATCGGCTGACCGCCGAGTCGATCGCACTATAGCCGCTGTTGGGAAACCGCGCATTGGTGAGTGCCGTTGTTCCGGAAAAGAGCTGCTCAATGGGCTTTGCAGCGTCGCCGGTATAGGTGGCGACATACCGTCCCGACTCCTGTTGCCATCCGCTTATGGCCGCCGCGCCGGTAACAATGGGACGGTTGCCCGAGCCGTATGTGCCGTAGGTAATGGGCGATCCCGCGCTGCCCGACTGATTGACGACAATCCCGCCGGGAAAGGTATCGCCGCGCTTGAGCAGCACCTGGTCTCCTGGAACCAGCGTAACGGTGGAAAGTTTTCCCGGCGTTTGCCACGGGGTCGACTGGTTCTGCGCCTGCGCAGCAGTACGGCCGTCGTCGCCGGATGAAGAAGAGATGTAGTAAGTAGCGGAAAAGACGCCGCTTACTGCCAGCAAAGCGA
The DNA here is from genome assembly GCA_903888815.1 of uncultured Fibrobacterota bacterium. GTDB lineage: Bacteria > Fibrobacterota > Chitinivibrionia > Chitinivibrionales > Chitinispirillaceae > BOG-1184. The sequence continues at coordinate 9,870 of CAISVC010000180.1, read as the reverse complement.
TAATACCCGCACAAATACCTCTGTTCATTGCAACCTCCTTATACCCGGCGTTTTGTCGATATATTCACTCGCCCGACAGCGATGCTGAGGCAGGAGATAGCAACCGGATCATTTCCCCGGCACTCACTCTCAGGAATATAGGTAATAAAGCACAGTGGCGACAAATACGTGAGGCCGTCCTATGGAATTTTTCCATAGCACGCCGCTTTTTCTGTTTTGGCAAAACGTGCGAAAATTGATTATATTACTTACAGAACGGAAGCTGTTCAATATAAAAGATTGGGGTGTTGGCATGAAAGCGGGAAAAATCGCAATAATTACAGGTTTCATACTTATGGCGGGTTACGTCGGAACCATTCAGGGACAGTTTTATCACGAGAAGGCTGCGGCCACGTCGTCGATCACCTATAACGGGCGAAGTTTTATAATTAAGGGCAATCCCGTCTATCTTTACGCAGGCGATATCGACTATTGCCGGGTTCCAAAGGAGCTGTGGCGCGACCGGCTCATGAGGATAAAGCGATCGGGGTACAATGCCATTTCTTTTTACACGTTCTGGAATTTCATGGAGCCGATCCACGGGCAGTTCCATTTCGAAGACAATCTTGACGTGGACGCATGGCTTTCGCTCATCGAGGAGCTCGGGATGTATGCCATCGTGCGGCCCGGTCCCTATATCTGCGCCGAGATCGATTTCGGGGGCTGGGCGCCGTGGACCGTGGACATAGCAGGGATAGTGTACCGCTGTTCGAACACGCAGTACCTCCAATGCGTCGACGCCTATTTTAACCAGGTATTTCCGATTATTATCAAACACCAGATCCACAAGGGCGGCTGCGTGATCGCGGTGCAGCTGGAAAACGAGTACTACCCATCGTCGCCGGACGCGGCGTATCAGCAGCATTTAATCGACAAGGCGAATTCGCTGAGCCTCGAAGTGCCGTACATATGGTCGATGATGAATAACGGTGGGGAATTTGATCCCGGCACGTTCCCGTCGGGCTCGGCGCCGTGGTTTTCGACGGAATTATGGACCGGATGGATCAGCTTGTACGGCGATTACTCGGATTCCATACGGGTGGACCGCGCGGCATGGAAGATCGTTGCGGCCGGGACCGGAGGGCTGTCGCATTATATGATCCATGGGGGCACGAATTTCGGGTATTCGGCAAGCGACGACCAGCGGATCACGAGCTACGATTACGGCGCGCCCATCGGCGAGCTGGGACAGTTCCGGACGGATTACTGGTCGATCAAGCAGACCGGCATGATAGCCCGGACGTTCGGTTCCATACTGTCAACCTCGACCAACGGCAGCTCGCTGATAAGTTCGCTTCCCGCGGGCCTCAGAGCGTGGGTGCACAACACGACGAGCCTGGGCAAGATGGCCATTATCACCAACACATCGACATCGAACGTGTCGTTCAAGGTGACGTGGACGGACAAGAGCATATCCGTTCCGACGACCTTCAACTGGACGCTCGCGCCAAGCAAATTCGCCTATTTTCTTTCGGATGTTCCGGTGACGAGCAACGTTACCATTGATTACAGCGCGACGAATATCCTTGGACTGCAGAAAATGGGGAATGACGAATATCTCATCTGCTACGGTTCCAATGCCGCAAGCGGGGAGATTTCGCTTTACTTCAAGACAGCTCCGACGCCTGCGCCGTCCTCGCCGTGGACCTGGGACGCGACGGCACGGAAGGCGCACCTGCTGTTCACGTACCCGAGCATTGACTCGGTATACGAAGTGACATGCGCCGCAGGGAACAGCCAGACGCTGCATCTGCTCATCATGAACACATCGATGTCGAACCGGACGTGGACGGACACCAATTTCATTATCTGCGGGCAGCACTATGTCGATGAGAACCAGAACATACAGTTTCCCGCGGCCGGCGGCCGGGCGCTAGTGTACACGAGCCAGGGGAAAAGTGTGGTAACCAAGGGGGCCACCACTGCGCCGGGCGCCCGGAGTTTCGCCTCGGGTTGGACGTGGATCAGCGCGGCGACCGAGGCCGGCACCACGTATAACGACGCCGCATGGCAGACGAGCACGACGCCGCAGGACATGACGTATTACAACTGGCCCAACGGATACGGCTGGTACCGGACGACCTACACTGCCGCGCAGGCCGGGACCGCGACGCTGAGCGTTGCCAACGTGCAGGACGAGTATGTTCTATTTGTAAATGGCCAGTATGTCGGTCATAACAGCACCCAGGTGCAGCTTGTGCAGGGTGCCAATACGATCGCGCTGCTTGCCGTTGATTACTGCAGGAACAAAGCCTACGGTTATTATGCCGTTGGCGCGCAGAACATCTGGCGGTCGGGCATATTCGGCAACGTGACCATAAACGGATCGGCGGTCACGGGGTGGCGTTTTAAAGGCGGATTCGAGGGAGTGACCGAAAGCCCGATGATGGGGACAATTTCAGCGGCGTCGTGGAGCGCCCTGCTTGGCCGTCAATGGGGAACGAGCGCGACGGCGCCGAGCGACAGCAAGCCCAAGCTGTGGCGTATGGATTTCAATTACACGCCGCCGACCGACGCGATTGAGACATGGACGCTCAATGGCACGGTCACGACGAACAGTCAGGGAGTGGTGTGGGTGAACGGTCATTGCCTGGGCCGTCAGATAACCAGCCAGCCGGGGCTGTTCGTTCCGCAGTGCTGGCTCAGCGGAACGAACACCATCGTCATTCTGACCACCGATGGAACTGCTCCGCAGGGATATTCGCTGACACCGGTTGAATATTACTCATTTGCAAAGGTTCCCACCACGGGCATCGAGCGGCCGTACGGGCATGGCGCGGGAGTGAGCTGCGCTTTCGCACCCTCCGCGTCATTTCTCGTTTCGGGGGACCGGTTCGTGGTCCCGAAGGAATTTCAGGGCACGCCGGTTACGGTTGCCGTGTATGACATGAAAGGAAAGCAGGTGCGGAACATGCGGGTGAACAGCGGCAGCGTGCTGCTGCGGAAAAAAGGCGGCCTTTCGGCGGGCGTTTATATGGTAAAAATCAAGCGCGATCCCGCCTTCCTGAAATAATGATGGTGTAAACCGGAAAGAACCGGCATCCTCCGTTCAAAAGCCTTTCAGCATCTATTAATATTGAAAATCTAAACAGGCAGGAGTATAGTACTTAAAAAGGAGGTCGCAATGTCCGCCTTTCACAAGTCGTTGATTATAGTCCTGCTCTTTGCCGGATTAAGCGCCATTTCCGCCCAATCAATTGTCACTCAACCACCGCTCAACACCTTTGTCATGCGTTCCGATCTGGTCGGCAAGCATCCTCGTCTTTACTTTACGCAAGCCGATATCGCAACTATCAAGCAGCGGGCGCAGGGATCGTGCAACTGGTTTTATAAAAAGGCAAAGAGTGACTTTGGCGGATACGTGGGGCAACGCACGCCCGATGCGCCGGGCACGTGGAAAGATTATCTCTTCGGCTTCTGGGGGCAGTTCTCCATGTGCATGTTCTACCTTGTCGAAGGCGACACCTCCTACGCCAACACGGCGCGATCGTGGGCGCTCTTCTATGCCGGGCGGTCCGACTGGCTCACGGACGATCTGATTCCCATGGAAATCACCTCCGGAATGGCATTGACCTATGATATTCTCTACGATTATTTGACGCCTACGGATCGTACGACATTGCGGACCGCCCTCAAACGGTCAATTGATACCATCCAGCCCCGCTTTTTCGTGGGTCAATACTGGACAAATGATTACCAGAACAACCACATGCACAACCGCATTCACGGACTGGCCCATGCGTCCTTTGCGATATACGGCGACGATCCGGCAATCAACGTGCAGACCGCCGCCGATCTGGCGGTTGGTTGCTACAAGCAGGTCGTGACGTGGCTGCCCGACGACGGCAGCACGCATGAAGGGCCCGGTTACTGGGACTACGGCTATCACTGGGTCGTGCGCGCGGGCAAACTCATCAGCCAGGTGACCGGCATCGACCCGACCGCGGGAGCCGCGCATTTTGCCAATGATCACCTCTACCGTTTGTATATGACCACGCCGGGATGGAACAACACATTCACGGTCGGCGACGCGAGCGAAGGAGCGCCGTCAAACGCGGAATCGTGGATGCCGGGAATCGCCTTGACGCACGATGCGGCTGCCGATTCCGCATTGCGGCGGCTCATGAAAGATCAATCGGGCGGCTTCTATCAGCAGACCATGTGGAGCGTTCTCTGGTTCGATGATTCGTTGCAGCAGCAAAGCTACGCATCGCTGCCGCTTTACCGCTTCTGGCCCGACCTGGAGATGTTTTCGATCCGCAGCTCCTGGGACGATACGGCTACGGGATTCGTCTTCAAGTGCGGGCCTCCGGGCGGAAATCACATGCAGCAGTTGTGCAATGGCCATTACATTAATGTCGCTCACGATCATCCCGATCAGAACCACTTCCTGCTATTTTCAAACGGAAGGATGCTGGCGCAGGACGACGGCTATCCGACGGATAATAAGTTGACGCGCAGCCACAACACTATCGTCATTGATACCATGGGTCAGCAGCGCGAAGGGGGCGCCTGGTATCAGCCGTTTGACTACAATCTCACCGGACATCTCGACGATGTGATGCTCTCCGGATCAAGCGCGTGCGCGGCAGGAAATGCGAGCAAGCTTTACGCGAACGCCAGCCGTTTCGTGCGGCACATTGCGTTCATCGAAGGCGGTTACGTTGTATCAATTGACGACTTGAGAGGAACCGGATCGCACGCCTTTGACTGGCGGCTTCACAAGAAAGGAACCTGGACAAACGGACAGGCTGGTGAGTTCATCGTCACCGACACACTCAACATGCGCCTTGATATCAGGCTTCTGGAACCTGCGGCGGTAAGTATTCAAAGTTCGTTTCTTCCTGTCGATCCACTCGTCATAACAAGTAATCCGTGCCTCTCCGCAAAAGTAAATGCATCATCAACCCGAATCTCCGCGCTGATCGTGCCGCAGCATAACTTCCAGCCCGCGCTCACCGGCGCCATGCTGCAGGCAAGCGGCGGTGCGGCCATGCAGGTGCAGGGCCCGGGGTTCACCGACGTGTTTGCGGCAAAGATTGACTCGGCACGATTGACGGCAGGAGACATGGCGACCGATGCCACGCATGCGCTTGTACGGCGCGCGAGTTCGCAGATCTCCCTGGCAATGATTACCCGCGGAACATTTTTAACAATTGGCGGCAAGAGCCTGCTTCGGTCAACGCTGCCTGCGAATTTTGCCTGGCGCACCGCGGCCGGAGCCGTCACTGTGGAAGCCGAACCGTCATACAAAGCAGCAGGCGGCACCGACACGATTGGGATCGGCGGACTGACTGCAGGGAACAGATACGGTATCGTCGTCGACGGCAATCTCTTTATGAATGCGATTGCCGACACCGCCGGCAGCATCTCCTTTGCACTGGATCTCAAGCAACGCTCTCTGATTTCCGTTACTCCTGCGGGATCGGTAAACCCTGGCATATCCAACGCTGCGTTGGGGTTCCGTTTGCGAAGTTTACCGGGATGCATCGAAGTCGCTATCGCCAATGGTCTCCTTCAGCCGACGATTCTGGCCGCATACGCCCCCAACGGTCGCTTGCTCAAACGATGGGTGCTCTTCGGAAACACGCACTATTTTTTACCGACGAAGGAGCTATTGCCGGGGGTCTGTCTCTTAAGAATCGAAAGCAATGGGCGATCAGGGTCATTGAGGATAATTCGGATAACCCGGTAGATCCACCGCAAAACATCAAATGAAAGGTTAAAAATTGAACGAGGTATTTGTTTTGAGGATATAGTGTTACGTATTAATACCGGGCATACTCTTGGAATCGTAGAACATCCAAATCAAAAAAGATATCCACCCCCGTCCTGCTGAAGGGCGGTACGATTTTACTGCAGCCAAGTCAAGAAAGCTTTAAAAGAGTGCTATCTTCCTGTGCAAACAAATGCCGTTGCTCTTCACCTGGACAATAACCGTCCCGAAAGCAACACGGTCAATGGTGAAAACCGCCGTGCGTCGGTGATCGAAGCTGCGTGAAAAGAGCTTTTTACCGCTGAGCGAATAAATCGCGATCTCGCAAGCCCTCATTTTGAGATCCTCCACCCTTACCCGCAGCGCAGCCCGGCCGGTCATTGCAAAAACAGCTTTTGGCATGTCGCACGACATTGCACCAGGAACACGCACGGCCGCCGGCGCAAACGAAAGTGTCTGCGGGCCGATCACATATACCGGGTATTCCGAAAGCTGCAGCAGTACCGTGCTCCCCTGCTGCGAATACGAAACCGGGGCCCCGGCATTATCAAACACCGAATCGATACTGCCGGTAAACGTTATCGAATAGGTCTGCGGATTCTTCAGTATCCACAAAGCCCAGCCGCGTTTGCCGTCCGGCCGCTGCCAGTGCGGATAATAAAACGAGCTGTCTGCCGAGCACCAGGATTCGCTGCCGATCGTCTGCGATCCGGCCGGACGCGCCCGCGTGAGCGCCTTATAGGCGGTATATGCGGGTTTGGGCGAAAAATCGCGGTGCGTAATGCCGAAATGGTCTTCGTTATAAAAGCTGTCCGTTTCGGTCGCCTGGAATTCATACCAGAAGGTCCGCGCTATTCCGGTCTGGAAAGCCGCCAGATACAATCGCGGCAGCATGGCTGCCTGGCGTTCCGGCGTGACCGCGTTGGTGGAAAAATTGAGCGTTGCAATGACCCCCGCGCCCTTAAGCGAATCGCTCCCCAGTTTGATTGTTGCCGCGACCGGCGCTTCGTAGCCGGTCGCCCTTCCGTTGATCATCGGCACCAGGGTATCGCCGCTTTTGATGTAGCCGGCGGACACGAAGCGCGTGCCTTCGGTGCCCGCTGGTACTATGATGGAATCCCTGAATGCCGCCTGCACGACAAGGTCAGTGGTCGTCTGCGGCGCGTTCGGGTTGGTCCACCACGCTTCGAAATCAAAATGGAGCTGCTGCCGGTAGGTACCGGACGCGCCGGAACTGGTCCATGTCCCCTGCACTGATTTTTTGAGCGCATAGTAGAGCGGCACGCCGCCTGAAAACACGACAGCGCCGCCGCCCTTGACAAATGCCTTAATCGCGTCGTAATAATCAACGGGAAAGCTCTCGCCGGGCGGCATGATGAGCGCCTGGAATCCCGACGCTCCAAGTGTCGACAGCTGGCCGAGCGTCACTTTCGCCATCGTCGACCCTGCCCCGGGCAGCGCGGACCTCAGCGCATCGTCGGGCAGCGAAACGCTCTGTGACGGCGGGTACTCGGCGTCTTCCAGATACGCACCCTTCCAGTTTGTCCGGGAACCGTTGGCTCTGCGCAGCCCGCTGCGGATAATGCTTGCCCAGAAACTCGTATTCACCCAATGCGTGGGCCACCCGACTTCCGTTATCCAGAGGGGTTTTGCCGAATCGCCGTACAATCTCATTTTCGCCCGCAGCGCGGCCATCTGGCTGTAAAACGAATAGCCGCTGTACTCCTGCACGACCTCCGGCGGCGTGGGATAACGGTATGGGTGCATATTCATGATGTCGAAATAGGCCCGGCCGCCCTTTGCGTAGATCGAGTCAATGTAATCAAACGGCACGCCGGCCAGCCCGCCGAGCAGGACCACCAGTTGCGGATCGACCGCCTTGATTGCTTGATATGTTGCTTTGAGGAGCTGGAAATAGTGCTCTTCGCGCTGCTGCGTCCCGTCTTTCCAGAAGCTGATGTTCTCCTCGTTCCACACCTCCCAGTAGCGGAGCGAACCCTTATACCGCCGCACCATGGTGTCGACATACGCTATCCATAAATCAAGGTGACGCCAGGCGGTATCTCCCCAGGCCGCGTCGTAGTTGAGGATGGGCAGAATGCCGACCTGCATTGAATCGGCGATCCGCACCACGTTGTCGAACCGGGTGAAGGTCCAGCTGCCGCGCTGCGGCTCGACTCCGGACCATGAAAAATCAGCGCGCACCCAGCCGATGCCGGCCGCTTTCATGACGCCAAGCTCGGTGCGCACGTCGCCTTCACCCGGCAGATGGGCGCACACACCGTACGGGCATGCAGCGTTATCGAATGCGGCGGAGGTGAGAGGAAAAGAGAGGCAGACGGTTATGGCGATTAAATTGACAAGGGTAAGCGAAGCTTTCATCGAATCCCCCTCTATTTTAATTCAGGAAACGTTGTTGCTGACTGATAGGTATTTTGATTTTTCGGGAGCGGGCGGTCGTATAACAAGAGTTTCTTTACAGGCGCGCCCATATTTCCATCTGTTTTCCCTGCCTACGCTGCCGCTTCGGCAGGCAGGTCAGGCACGGCCAACCTTTTATAGAACACCCGCACTAATTAGATTAAATATAGTCATTTCGGGCTATTTTTGTCAAAATTAAAAACGGCTGCCCTGTGGCTTCTGGTTCAAGCTTAGAAAAACGGGTGGCATTTTTCACATGCAGTTCTGTTACGTTAAAAATGAACCGGAGTATATGCAAAAACCACAATATTCTAAAACAGCATTCAGAAGGAGCAAAGCTATGCAAAGGACGATGATGATGGTTTTAGCGCTCATTATGCTTTCTTCCATGATCGGCTCTGCGGCCGATACCAACATCAGGCTGAATTCCCTCGGTTTCCTGCCTGACAAGGGAAAACGCGCTTCCATCAATACCGCATGTTCACAATTTACGGTCATCCGCGTGCCTGCCGGCACCACGGCGTCTTCCGGAAGCGTGAGCGGTCCCAGGAGAAATACCGATACCGACGAAGATATCTACACCGCGGATTTTTCCGCATTGACGGAAGAGGGAACTTTTTATCTGAATGTCGAAGGGGTTGGACGTTCGCCTGATTTCCCAATAAAAAAAGACGTGTATAATTTCGCCTATTATACGGCCGTACGCGCCATGTACCTTTGGCGCTGCGGATGCGCGGTCTCGGGCGTGTTCAACGGCAGTACCTATAAACATGCCGCCTGCCATATGAGCGACGCATATCTCGATTACGTCGGCGGCGGGCACCTGATAAGCCCGTCTCTGAAAGGCTGGCATGACGCGGGCGATTTTAACAAATACACGGTGAACGCCGGCATCACGGTGGGCATGATGCTCGATGCGTGGGAGCTCTTCGGTCCGCTCATCGAAAACATACCGCTGGATATTCCCGAGACTGGTGGAAAGTTCCCTGATTTCCTTGCCGAGGTCAAATGGGAGCTCGACTGGCTGCTTACCATGCAGAACAGCGACGGGTCAGTGTCGCACAAGGTGAGCGCGCTCAATTTCTGTGCATTTATAATGCCAGAAGCGGAAACAGCCGACCGGTTTTTCGTTCCCTGGGGAAGCGCCGCAACCGCGGATTTTGTCGCCATGACGGCCATGGCCGCCCGCATTTACAAACCGTATGACTCCCTTTATTCCCGACAGTGCTTAAACGCCGCAATAAAAAGTTACAACTTCCTTGCGGCCAACCCTGCAGATCACCAGCCTAACCAGTCAGCGTTCAGCACCGGCGGCTACGGCACCACTGATCCTGACGACCGTCTCTGGGCAGCCGCTGAGATGTGGGAGACTGCCGGCGAACAGAAATATCTAATGGATTTTGAGACAAGGGCAAACAGTCAGAGCGTGAAAGTCGATATCGATTGGGACTGGGGCAATGTCAAAAATCTGGGCATGTTCACCTATCTTCTTTCAAAACGCGCAGGAAAGAATGCGGGGCTGTACGATGCGATAAAAACCGGACTCATCCAGGTAGCTGATGGTATTGTAGCAACCAGAAACAATCACGGCTACGGCCGTACCCTGGGAGCCACCTACTACTGGGGGTGCAATGGAACAGTGGCCCGGCAGACCATGGTGCTTCAGATCGCCAACCTCCTGTCGCCGAACAAGG
>CAISVC010000179.1 GCA_903888815.1 uncultured Fibrobacterota bacterium | reverse complement strand
GCAGCACATAGCGTTCCATGATTTACGCTCCTCCGCCTTCCTTTTTACGTTTGCCGATATCGATCCTGCGGTACTTTAAAAACCCGTAGCCGATGGAATGCGGCTTTACATTGTACCCCCAGTCTGAATAGAGAATGAAATTTTCCGGTTCATTAATGAGCAGTACCGGGCAGTTGTCGGAGAGCGTACGCACCATGTCGGCATAAAGCGCGGTGCGGCCGGGCGAGTCCTGCATCACCCGTACCCGCTCGTAAAGGCTGTCGAAATGCGGGTTCCGGTAATTGGTGTTGTTGGTCCCCTTGTCGATATTCCCGGAATAAAAGAGCTGCAGGAAATTCTCGGCGTCGGGATAGTCGGCGATCCAGCCCATCATGTACATCTGTATCTGCTTGTTGTTCACCTTGCGCTGGAGCGTGGGCCAGTCGTTGAATACCGCCTTGACCCTGAGTCCCATCCGCTCGAACTGGTGGCGCGTAAATTCCGCCTCCTTGATTGCATAGGGCCCGTCCGAGAGATCGAGCTTGAACTCCGGTATCTCGCCTTTGACAAGAAGTCCCCGCTCTCCCAGTCTCCTTTTCGCCTCAGCCACCTTTTTTTTTGCCGATTCAAGGTCGTAGCGGTAATAGGGTCCGGGGCCGGCCTCTGCATGGCCTTTGAAATCACCAGGTACGATATTGACCGCGCGCTTTCCCCTTCCGTTCAAAAGCACCTTTATTTCGCTCTCGACGTCATATCCCAGGCAGATGGCCTGCCGCAGCTCTTTGCATTGCCCGAGGATTTTATCCTCCATATTAAACGCGATCCAGTAAATCGCCGGGTCAGTGAACCGCGACAGAACTATATGCCGCTTGCTCCACGATTCGGTAAGCTGCTTGTCAGGCCGTATGACCGATTCGAATGCTTCGCGCGGGATAGTGGTTGCGTCTTCCTGTTTCGAGAGGAACAGCATCCATGACGTATATTGCTCGTCCACATACCGGTAATCTACTTCGTCAATAAACGGCACCCGTTTGCCGGCATCCGCCAGAAGGCCGAGCGCGCTGTCGCCCGGGTATGCCGCCGACCGGTTTTCGCCTTCCGACGGATAATATTCGGGCCGGTACTCGGGATTACGGACAAACCTGATCTTCCACTTCCGCTTCATTTCGTCAAGCAGGAAGGGGCCGGTGCCGACGACCTGCTGCGGCTCGGTGATTTCCGGGTTCCGCTCGTGCACCGGAAGCGGCTGCCGCCCGCCGCGGCCGTCGCTCCCGCTGGTCAACCAGTAATCGACAAGCTCCCTCGGCACGGGCGCATTGGTATGCATGGCGAGCACGTAAATAAACTGGGGGAAGGGTGCCGTAAGCTGAATCTGAAAGGTCAGGGAATCAATTGCGGTAAGCCCCGGAACCGGAATGTCATAGCGCGAGTAATCGCCGATCCGGTAGACACGCGTCCGCTCGCGGTAGTCGTCAAGCCCTTTGATCCGGTTGGCGATGAACGCCCATGCCAGGCCGGTATTGATATGATAATCGGCAATGCGCTTGAATGACAGCACAAAATCCTCTGCCCGCATGCACCTTGTGTTCCATGCATGCGTGCCGGTGGGATCTCTCCCGAAACAGGGGTTGCGGTGATACAACGCTCCCGCCTTCAGCCGGATGGTCTAGGTTAATCCGTCAGGCGAGATCCCGGGCAGGGCGGCTGCCAGCTGCGGAACCACTTCGAGCGGCCGCTTGAGGTAATGGTAGGTATAAAGTCCTTCGTAAACATTGCCCTGAATGGTCGATGACATGTCGTCCCCGCAGGTGGCAGGGTCGATCGACTTGACATCCGCAGGATAGGTAAGCCGGTAAACCATCCCTCCCGTATGGCGCTCCCCGCTTTCCCCGGACAGAAGAAACACCGGGAACAGCGCCAGCACCGCCACCACGAGCACGGCGATAGCATAAAACCATTTCATGGGGAGCCTATACTCTTTTTAAGAAGACAAATGATGAAACAAAATACCTTGTCGAGGAGAGGCGGTACAAATACGATAGTCTATACATTATATTTATCACTATTTACCGTGGGAAAATATACGCCCATGCCCGGCTTCTTGACGCAGCATGCTCTACGTTCTATATTGATCGTGCAGAACAGCACCGTGTTTCAGACCAACGGAAGGATGATTTCCCATGAGTGTCGTCAATGTCATCGGCAACACACCGCTCGCCGAGATTTCAAAGATGTGGAATTCCGAAACAACAGGTATACAGATACTTGCTAAACTGGAAGGCGCGAATCCCGGGGGTTCGATCAAAGACCGCCCGGCTTACTATATGCTTAAAACTGCAATAGCTTCCGGCGAATTGACTCAAGATAAAACCATCCTCGAACCGACCTCCGGCAACACCGGCATCGGCATGGCCATGATCGCCGCCGCTCTGGGTTACCGGATTAAGCTCACGATGCCTGCCTGCGTCAGCGAAGAACGGCGGTCGGTCCTTACCGCGCTTGGAGCTGAAATCGAACTGACACCCGGCTGTGATAAAACCGATGGCGCCATCCGGCGCGCGCATACGATAATGGAACAATCCGGCGGCCGGTACTATATGCCCAACCAGTTCTCCAACCCTGCCAACTGGAAAGCGCATTATGAAACCACTGCGCCTGAAATCGTCCGCGACACAAACGGCAGGGTTACTGTCGTGGTCGCGGGCATGGGCACCACCGGCACGCTCATGGGTTGTTCACGGTATTTCCGCGACCGCCATTTGGCCATCAGGGTCACGGGCGTTGAGCCGGAGCCCAACCACCGCATTCAGGGATTGAAAAACATGAATGAGTCCATTGTGCCGCAGATCTATGACCCGGCGCTTCTCGATAAAAAAATGACCTGCTCCGATGAAAACGCTTTTGCTTTCACGCGCGAACTTGCGCTCAAGGAGGGACTGTTCTGCGGTATTTCGAGCGGCGCCGCTATCTGGGCCGCGATCGAAACGGCCAGAGAGCTGTCCCGCGGTTCAACCGTCGTGGCCATCCTGCCTGACCGCGGAGACCGCTATCTCTCGACGGAGCTCTTTCGTTCGAAGTGCGCGCTCTGCCCGCCGTGATATGCTTCCGGTTACGCACGGCGCATATACCCGATTGCGATTCGGGAGGCGTTCGCGAATGATGTTCCTCCGAAAAATTGCATCGCCGCATATTTTTTCATTTTAATTTTTTAACGATTTTACATTCCCCTCATGTTCAATAAATTTATTTTATTACTGTAACGATTGCCGTGTTAATTTTTTCCCGTTTTTCAGGTAAGGATAATGGCTATCGCAACACCGTATTATCTGATTGACGAAAAAAAACTTTTGCGCAACCTCAGGATCATCAAACACGTCCGCGATGCATCCGGCGCAAAATCTCTTCTTGCCTTGAAATGTTTTTCCGCGTGGTGCGAGTTCGACCTCATCCGTCAGTACATGGACGGAACGACCGGCAGTTCGCTCTATGAGGCGCGCCTCGGGCATGAAAGGTTCGGCAAGGAAACGCATGCTTACTCCGTCGCCTGGCCGAGAGACGAATTACTTAAAGTAAAGCGTTATGCCGACACCATACTATTCAACTCAACGGAGCAGCTCAAACGGTTTTATGCGGATGTCTGCACACATAATCTCGGTGTGCGGATCAATCCGAATACCAGCTACTCTCATTACGATCTGGCCGACCCGGCGCGGCGGTATTCCCGGCTTGGCGTCATTGATACAAATTCCCTTCGGGAAATCCTGCCCTTGCTCCGAGGATGCATGTTTCACTTTAATTGTGAAAATGATGATTTTGGAAACTTCGCCGCCAATCTTAACCGTATTGCCCGTGTGTACGGCGATATCCTTCAAAAGCTTGAATGGGTAAGTCTGGGCGGCGGTCTGTTTTTTACAAAAAAGAATTATCCGCTCGATAAATTCTGCGCCACCCTGAAGGCCTTCGCCGCACGGTTCGGGATTCAGGTATATCTGGAGCCCGGGGAAGCGGCGGTCACGCAATGCACGGAACTGGTTACTACGGTGCTGGATATCGTTCATAATAAGGCCGATATAGCAATTGTAAACGCTTCTACCGAAGCGCACACGCTGGACCATCTGGTCTACCGGACATGCCCCAGGATCAACGTCCCCCGGAAAGGCCGTTACCGCTATATGGTCGCCGGCCGGTCGTGCCTTGCCGGCGACGTGTTCGGGAACTATGGTTTCGCTTCGCGCCTCAAGGTCGGCTCCACGGTCCGGATCGCCGACGCCGGCGGCTACACCATGGTGAAGAAAAACTGGTTTAACGGGCTGTCGATGCCTTCCGTAGTTGTCAAGCGGCTCAACGGTTCTGTGAAGCTGGTCCGGAGGTTTGACTACGACGACTTTCTCAATAACCTTTCATAACCACAAGGCGGGGGTACCATGAAAAAAAAGGATATTCTGATTATCGGTGCCGGCGGAGTCGCCCATGTCGCGGCGCACAAAGTTGCGCAGAACAACGACATCCTGGGTGACCTCTGTATTGCTTCAAGGAAGCAGAGCAAGTGCGATGCGATCATCGAGAGCATCAAGCGCAAGAAAAGCGCGAAGAACCCTCGCAGAAAGATATTCTCCCGGCAGATCGACGCCATGGATGTCCCTGCCATGGTACAGCTCATTGAAGAAACCAAATCGGACATTGTCATCAATCTCGGGCAGTCATTCATCAACATGTCGGTGCTCGAAGCGTGCATCCAGGCCGGCGTCGCGTATATGGACACGGCCATCCATGAAGAACCGGACAAGGTGTGCGAAGATCCGCCCTGGTACGGGAATTATGAGTGGAAACGGAAAGACCGCTGCAGGGAAAAGGGGATCACCGCCATACTCGGAGTCGGGTTCGATCCCGGGGTGGTCAATGCGTGGTGCGCCTATGCGGTCAAGCACCATTTTGACCAGATCGACACCATCGACATCATGGACGTGAATGCCGGAAGTCATGGGAAATATTTCGCCACCAATTTCGATCCAGAAATAAATTTCAGGGAGTTCAAAAAGGTATGGACCTGGATCGACCGGAAATGGGTGGAAAAGAAAGTGCATTCTATCAAGAAGGTCCACGGATTCCCGGTGGTGGGCAAACAGACTCTTTATCTCACCGGACACGACGAGCTGCATTCGCTTTCGAAAAACATCGATGCGAACAGCATCCGGTTCTGGATGGGGTTCAGCAATCATTATATCAACGTCTTCACGATCCTTACCAAACTTGGGCTGACTTCAAACATGCCGGTAACAACCGCCGAAGGCGTGGAAGTCGTTCCGCTCAAAGTGCTGAAAGCGCTGCTCCCCGACCCATCATCGCTGGCGCCCAATTATACGGGCAAAACCTGCATCGGCAACCTGGTAAAAGGCAAGAAAGAAAATAATGACATAGAGTTTTTCATCTATAACATTTGCGACCATGCCGATTGCTATCGGGAAGTTGAAGCGCAGGCGATAAGCTACACCGCCGGCGTACCGCCGGTGGCGGCTGCGATCCTGATCGCAAAAGGTGTTTGGGATGTAAAGACCATGGTGAATGTTGAGGAGCTGGACCCTGATCCTTTCATCGAGCTTCTGGGACCGATGGGCTTGCCCACCGAGTCTATCCTCGAGCATCCTGAACCTTCACTGGACCTGTAACACCGATCGCAGCGTGCGCTGGCATACGGTAAAAATAAAAAAGGGCCGTCGCTCTCGACGGCCCCGTCGCCTCTGCATATCTTTCTGAATTTTGGTTATTCCATTATTTCCTTTTCCTTGGCTGCA
Organism: uncultured Fibrobacterota bacterium; assembly: GCA_903888815.1. GTDB lineage: Bacteria > Fibrobacterota > Chitinivibrionia > Chitinivibrionales > Chitinispirillaceae > BOG-1184. The sequence continues at coordinate 2,752 of CAISVC010000179.1, read as the reverse complement.
AGCGTATCATCGACCATCTTGATGTATTTGTCGGTCAGCTTCTGAATCTCGTCAACTCCCTTTTTCAATTCATCCTGCGTGACCTGCTTGTCCTTTTCGGCTTTTTTAACCTTTTCGTTGGCATCGCGCCGGACATTGCGGATCGCGACCTTGCTCTCCTCACCCGTCTTCTTGCAGTTCTTGAAAAGGTCGGCCCGCCGCTCCTCGGAAAGCGGAGGTATCGGCAACCGCAGAAGGTTGCCGTCGCTCTGCGGGTTGAGTCCGAGTTCCGAGGCCTGAATCGCCTTCTCGATTGGTCCGACCATGCTCTTTTCCCACGGCTGGATCACGATCAGCCGCGCGTCGGGAATTGAAATGTTCGCGACCTGATTGATCGGCATGGGCGACCCGTAGTAATCGACCGTAATGCCGTCCAGGAGCGCCGGACTGGCGCGGCCGGTCCTGATGCGTGAGAGGTCCTTCTTCAGCGTGTCAAGCGTTTTCTGCATACGCTGGCTGGCTTCAGTGTGTATCGCCTGAAAAATGCCCATCATCATCCTCCTGTGGTGACGATTGATCCGACCCTTTTTCCTTCAATACATTTTCGCAGATTTCCGGTCTCCGCAAGTTTGAATATGATGATCGGAATATTGTTTTCACTGCAGAATGAAAACGCGGTGGCGTCCATGATTCTGAGTTTCCGGCTGAGCGCCTCGGCGTATGTGATACGGTCGTATTTACGGGCTGAACGGTTTTTAACCGGATCGCTGTCGTAGATTCCGTCGACCTTGGTCGCCTTGAGGAGTGCGTCGGCGCCGATTTCAGCGCAGCGAAGCGCGGCCGCGGTATCGGTGGTGAAAAACGGGTTACCGGTGCCGCCCGCGATGATCACGACTGAACCTTCTGCAAGATACTCCTGCGCTTTATCAGCGGTAAAATACTCGCCTGCGCCTTGCACCGAAACCGCGGTGAGAACGCAGGCAGAACATCCCGCCTGCTCTAAAAATTTCCGGAGCGCCAGCGAATTAATGACCGTTGCAAGCATTCCCATAGTGTCGGCGGTCACCCGCGGAATTCCTCTGGCAGACGCCCCTCTTAAAAAATTGCCGCCGCCGATCACAATGCCGATTTCAGCGCCCATTGCACGCACCCCGGCGATTTCCCGCGCGATCCGGCTGCATACGGCCGGATCAAGCCCGTGGCCTGCGGTTCCGGCGAGCGCCTCGCCCGAAAGCTTGAGCAGTATCCGGCGGTATTTGAGCTTTTTCGCTTTCAAACAGACCCTCTACTCTTCGGCGCCGAGTTCGAGCCGCACAAAAGAGACCACTCTGATCTGGGCATTGACCTCTTTTTCCGCCGCCTTGATACGGTCGGTCACGCCCGTATTCGGGTCCCTGATGAACGGCTGTTCGATCAGCACCGCTTCCTGGTAGAACTTGACGAGCTTTCCCTCGACGATTTTTTCCCAGATTTTTTCCGGCTTTCCGGAACTCTGCACCTGAGTAAAATATATCTCTTTTTCCTTGGCGATAATGTCGGCAGGAATGCTCTGCCGGTCCGGTGCAATAGGATTGGCAGCCGCGACCTGCATGGCCAGATCTTTTCCGAGCAGGCCGACGGCCTCGCTCGCACGCGCAGCAGGTGGATCAACGCTTATTTTCACCGCAACGCCGATCTTACCCTTACCGTGCACGTAGGTGACGACGCGTTCAGTCGCCGGATTAATGTCGATTCTGCGGTAACGGCGGAACGAGAGATTTTCGCCGATTTTACCGATAAGTTCCGTCACGCGGGATTCGACCGTGCCGCCGGAATCCGGCATAACGAGATTCCTCGCCTCTTCAATGGCCGCCGGCTTCTTTGCAAGCAGGAGCTTCCCGAGCTTGTCCACAAATGAAACGAAATCATCATTGCGGGCCACGAAATCGGTTTCGGAATTGACCTCAAAGAGGATCGTACTCGTTGCGTCGGTCATGATCGACACGATTCCCTCTTTGGCCACCTTGCCGGCGCGCTTGGCCGCGGTCATCTGGCCCTGTTTGCGGAGGTTTTCAATGGCAATTTTCATATCGCCCTTTGATTCCTGCAACGCCTGTTTGCAGATCATCATACCGAGACCCGTTTTTTCGCGAAGTTCTTTAACCTGTACTGCGGATATTTCCATAGATCGCTCCTTAGTACTTTGTTTTCAGTTGCAACCGGTCAGACAGATGCGCTGTGCATACCTCGCCGGGAAACTGTGATATCTTGACTATGCTTCTTCGGTGAAACGGGCGACTTTCTTATGCACAACACGATGGTGCTTGGTCTTGGTTTCTTCGATCATATCGGCGGGTAAACCCGGCACCGCCTCGATTTCCGGTTCATCGCTATCTTCAAGCCGTGCCGCTTCGGCCTTTGCAGTCTCAGCGGCCTTCATCTCTTCTGCAGAGACCGGCTGACCGACCGAAACGATTTCATCGGCCACGGCCTTGGTGATGAGCTGCACCGACTTGAGCGCGTCGTCGTTCGCAGGCATCGGATATTCGATCAGATCAGGATCGCAGTTGGTGTCCACTATGGCGCCGATCGGAATGCGCAGGCGGCGGCCCTCGGCGATCGTAATGTGCTCTTTGATGGTATCAACCACAAAGATGATGGCCGGAAGACGTTTGAGATAGCGGATGCCGGAAAGTGCGGTAAGCAGTTTTTCTTTATGCTTAAGAAGAAGCTGCCGCTCTTTCTTCGGAAGCGCTTCGAACGTCCCGTCCGCTTCCATCGCCTCGATTTTCTC
>CAISVC010000178.1 GCA_903888815.1 uncultured Fibrobacterota bacterium | reverse complement strand
TGACGATCAGGTTCACGATATTTTATTGAAAAGCCTTCAAAAACCCCCAGCAATTTTTCACTTTGACTATACACGGTAAATAAGATAGGATAAGAGTAAACCATTGGTCAGGGGAAAGATGTGGATAGTATTCGCATTCTGTTTGCGGGAGGGGAACAGGCCGATTTCGACGAAATCAAACGGCTGCTGGAGCAGATCGCGTCGGCGCAGTACCTCGTAACCTGGGAGCCCGACCCTGCAAAGGCGGAAGGCGCGCTTGCAGGCGCGCTTGCCGCCAATTCGTTCGACCTCTTTTTCGTCTGGGAAAAAATCGGCAGCCGCAAGGGCCTCGATATAGCCCGCGCAGCGCTTAAAAACGACATTAATCCTCTGTTTCTCGTTACGCGCACCTGGCAGGAAACCCTGGCCCTTGCCGCGGTGGAAGCGGGCTGCGCGGATTGCGTTGCGCTTGCATGCGCGGACGCGCGGTTTCTGGATTTTGCCATACGCGCCGCGTTCGTGCGCGTCCGGTCGCGCGACCTGCTCGCCCATGAACGCGACCTGCTGCAGACGCTCATGGACAGCATACCTGACACCATCTATTTCAAGGACCGCGAATCCCGTTTTACCCGCATCAACAAGGCGCAGACCACGGTGCTGGGCGTGCGTGACGGCGCGGACGCGATCGGCAAGACCGATTTCGACTTTTTCGACCACGCCAGCGAAGCGTATGCCGACGAGCAGCATATCATCCAGACCGGCCGGCCACTCATTGATAAACAGGAAAAAATACGCCGTGCCGACGGAGAGTACCGTTTCGTTTCCACCACCAAGGTGCCGATTAAAAACAGGGAGGGCGTCATCACCGGAACGGTGGGTATCACGCGGGACATTACCGAGCGGGTCAAAGCCGAGAAAGAGCTCGAGGAGCTCAAGGTGCGGCTCGAACAGGCCATGGCAAGCTTCAAAGAGGAGCTTGCAATGGCGCGCCAGATCCAGCTCTCGCTCCTGCCTGCCGGCTTCCCGGAAATGCCGGGGATCAAGGCTGCTGCATCGTATCTGCCCTGCAGCACCATCGGCGGCGATTTCTACGAGGTCATCAAGATCGACGAACACCGGCTGGGCGTGCTGATGTTCGACGTTGTCGGCCACGGCGTTCCGGCCGCGCTCGTCGCGGTAATGGCAAAGATGATCTTTACCGAAAATATCGCCAAGGGTTTGCCGCCGCGCGAGCTTTTGGCCCTGACCAATGAGAAGCTGTTCTCGCATTTTCAGGGCAAACGCCACCTGGCGGCGTTTTACGGCATTCTGGAGACCTATTCGGGAAAGTTCGTGTTTGCAAAAGGCGGCCATCCGCCGGCTATTGTGGTGCGCAGCCGGGAGAAGCGCACCGAAAGCCTCTCTGTAGACGGCATATTCATCGGCCTTTTCCCGGGAAGCACGTACGAGGAAAAGGAAGTCACGCTTGCCAAAAATGACCGACTGGTCATGTTCACCGACGGCTTGATCGAGGCCTTTAATGCCAGTGATCAGTATTTCGGACTGAAAAAACTCGAAGAGCAGCTGATAGAAACAATGGGCTTTCCCGTGGACGTCATGGTATCGGCGCTGCTCAATAAGCAGAAGAACTTCCGCGACAACACCCCCCAGACGGACGACATTACGCTCCTGGTCCTCCAGATGCTGTGATTCCGGCGGCAACGTGCCCGGGCAAACCCGGAGTCGCGGCCTGCGGCCTGCCGGGATTATTTTATGCTTTTAAAAACCAGCCTTCCCACGGCTTGGCAAATGGATGCAGAACTTTAAGTTTAATAATATATCAAACTATGCATTTAATGCAATAAATTATATGCCTGTGTACTGTTTATTGCAGTATATTAACAATGAAGAAGAAAATTAAGAAATAGAAATAAGGTATACTTATATTAAAAGGGGCTGCAATGGTGATACGGGCCACGACCGGTTTCCTGATAATGACGATTGTTTTATCGGTTTACGCCGAAAGCGGCTACAGCCTGTGGCTTCGCTACGTTGCGATCCCCGACACTGTCCAGCGCAATCAATATCGGACTAGTGCAACACAAATCGTGGTTCAGGGAAGTTCGACCACGCTGACTGCCATCAGCAACGAATTAAAACGCGGCCTTGACAGCCTATTAAGCCAGATTACCCCCACGTCAACTTCTGTTACCTTGAACGGCGCGATTGTGGCCGGCACTCCAGCTTCTTCTTCCATAATAAGCGGTCTTGGACTGACTCTCGATGCAAATAAAGAAGCTTATCGCATTGTTACAATGACGGTTAGTGGTCATAGCGCCATTGTAATAGCCTCCCAGGGCGAAGTCGGGGTTTTGTACGGCGCATTTCATCTGCTGAGGCTGGTCCAGACTAACAAGTCTATAACGACACTTGACATTTCTGAAAAACCTAAAATTAAAAGAAGGCTCCTGAACCACTGGGCCAACCTGGACGGCAGCGTGGAGAGGGGATATGCGGGAAATTCCCTGTGGCAATGGAGCCAGCTTCCCGGAACCATCTATTACAAATACCAGGACTACGCGAGAGCCAACGCTTCGATCGGCATCAACGGTGCGGTGCTGAACAACGTCAATAATACCAATAACGGACAGATTCTTTCTTCCAACTATATAAGCAAGGTCAAGGCCCTTGCGGGGGTGTTCCGGCCGTACGGCATCAAAGTGTATCTGTCCGCGTACTTCGATGCGCCGCAGGCGATAGGGGGCTTGAGCACCTATGATCCCACCAACGCTCAGGTTATTGCTTGGTGGGCGAGCAAGGCCAATGAAATTTACGACTCGATCCCTGATTTCGGCGGATTCCTTGTGAAGGCGGGTTCCGAGGGACAGCCCGGACCCGGGACCTACGGCAGGACCCACGCACAGGGAGCGAACTGCCTTGCCGCCGCCCTTGCGCCCCATGGCGGAGTATGCATCTGGCGCGCTTTTGTGTATACTGACGCAATTGATGCTGACCGGATGAAACGGGCCTACAAAGAATTTAAACCGCTGGACGGCCAATTTAACTATAATGTCATCGTTCAGGCGAAGACCGGCCCCTTTGATTTCCAGCCGCGCGAGCCGGTTCATCCGTTGTTCGGAGGCCTGCTGAACACTAATGTGGGAATGGAGTGCCAGGTTACCCTCGAATATCTCGGTCAGGGTATTCATCTGGTCTATATGGGACCTTATTGGAAAGAGGTGCTGGACTTCGATACCTATGCCAAGGGCGCCGGTTCCACGGTGGGTAAGGTGATTGACGGCTCGGTTTACGGTGATACGGAGACCAGCATTTCGGGCGTTGCAAATACCGGAGACACGATCAACTGGTGCGGCCACCATTTCCACCAGGCGAACTGGTTCGCATTCGGCCGGCTGGCGTGGAACCACGATTTCTCTTCAGACTCCATAGCAAACGATTGGGCACGGATGACATGGGGGAATTCGCCGGCCGTGGTGAACACGATAACGGCCATGATGGCCGGTTCCCGTGAAGCATGTGTCAATTACATGACCCCGCTCGGGCTGTGCGGCATTTTCAACCACAGCGGCCATTACGGACCTGAGCCCGGTTATAACGGCGATCTGACGCATGCTGACTGGAACTCGGTCTACTGGCACAAGGCCGATGCCGCTGGCGTCGGCTACGACCGTACCACCGCCACCGGAAGCGACTTTACAAGTCAGTATTATGCCACGAATCGGGATATGTACAACAGTCTGGCCAATACTCCGGATATATACCTCGCCGCTTTTCACCATGTCAGCTGGAGTTATGTCATACCGTCAACCGGCAGGACTTTCTGGAATGAGATGTGCTGCCGGTACTGCATGGGCTGCCAGTACGTGACAAATTTAATAGCGCAATGGAACACTTTAAACGGACTGGTTGATGCTACCCGTTTTGCCGGCGTAAGCGCGAAGCTGGCGGCCCATCAGACGAACGCGAATTTGTGGCGCACTACGTGCACTACGTATTTCCAGGGCTTCAGCAATATGGCCATCCCTTCCTGCGCTACCCCTGCGGTGGTTCCACCTCCCATTTGTCGTCGACCGGATGCCGGCTTAACAATCGGTCAATCCCTGAAAATCTATGATATGCAGGGAAAGCTCGTGGGTACTGTGCCGGTGAAAGCAGGTGTTTCCTTTGCAACCCTGGCGAGTACTGTGAGGAAGAAGTTCAGGCAGGGGATTTATTTCGTGAGGCAGGGTGCTTCGACGCTATTCAAGCTTGTGTTGGGTATGGGTCATTAACGGACCGTTTCCCCATATTTGCCTTTTGTCTATAGAAAAATATTGCATGAAATCACCCTTTCCCGTAGTGACAGGTTGCTTATTGACGGCAAATCTGGTCTTCGGCCAGGCCCGGCCGTTCCCGCAGAATATTACCTATCCCTACGGCTACAAATCGACAAAAGTCACTTCAGCCGATGCCCAGGCCGTTTACAACACCTGGAAGACCTCGTTTCTGAAACATGACTGCAGCAATTCGGCGTGGTACCGCGTGAACGCGGAAGCGATCACGCAGACGAAGTCGGAAGGTCAGGGCTACGGCATGATCCTTACCGCGTACTACGGCGAGAAGACCTACTATGACGGCATGCTGGCATTCTACAAGGCCAAGCGCACATCGTCGTCGAAGATGCTCATGGGGTGGGACGCGACCTGCAGCGGGTTCAACGATCAGGGCAGCGCCACGGACGGCGATCTTGACGCCGCGTACGCCTGCATTGTCGCTTATAAGCAGTGGGGGGGCAATTACCTCAACGAGTGTGACACCATTCTGGGGTATCTTACCGCTAATTATATCGTCAATTGCGGTAGCGGC
>CAISVC010000177.1 GCA_903888815.1 uncultured Fibrobacterota bacterium | reverse complement strand
TTTTCAAGAAACTCGGTATTGCGGTCGGCGTGGGAATACTTTCACTCGGATCTGCGCTGTTTGCCGGGAACCTTTTCGACGGGTGGAACATGGAAACGGATATGCAGGGGCGCGTAACCAAAATGATCATGGATAATCCGCAGACCCCGCTGGGCATAGAGAAACAGATTTCAATAGACATCAGCAGCGATATGAGCGTGGGCGGAGGACAGGTTGTTTTCACCAGCGGCGCGCAGCGGGCTCTGAGCGTGAGGGAAGCTCTGGCCTATTGGGAACATGGCCACGGCCCTCATACGCTCTGGAATTATTACGAGTCGGTTGGAAAGCTCATGGCTCTTTCGTCGACAGATAAAATTCCGAACGATTGGGCCGGAAGGGTGATAAGGTTCGTATCCCGAGCGAATACCGAGGTAATCGGGACGCAGATTCTCACCAACGAGGCGGACCGTTACGGCATCAAGATCGGAGATGCCTGCTGCGGACCGACGTATTTCACTGCCGCCGGAGTGACCAAGCTGCAGGCGGTGAAATAATTCAGGACCAGAACCGCAGACAAAAGGCTGCAATGCGCGGGCGGATTCCTCCTGCCGCCCGCGGAAATATGCTGTCAGAGCGGGTATTGTAATTCTTCCTATTCAGCAATTTCACACCCGGTCGTATAAGGCAAGGCACGATGGAATTTATAAATGCCGTCATTCTCGGCATCGTGGAAGGCGTTACCGAGTTCCTTCCCATCAGCAGCACCGGGCATTTGCTGATTACCGAGCACTTGATGCATGTCCATAAAAGCGATGCTTTCAACGTTGTAATTCAGGTTGGGCCGATTTTGGCGGTAATGCTGGTGTTCTGGAAGGATATTCTCAAGCTGCTGACCGATCTCAGAAGTAAACGCACACGCGATGAATTTATTAAACTCACCGCTTGCTTCGTGCTCACGGGTATAGCAGGTTTGATTGCAAAAAAGCTCGGTTTTAAATTGCCGGAAACCGTGTTTCCGATTGCTGTCGCTACGATAGTCGGCGGCGGCGTGATCTTCTGGGCTGAATGGCGGATTAACAAGAAAACTTTTCGCGATGCGGCAACATGGTCTGTGGTGATAGCCGTGGCGGCCGGACAGTTGCTCGCCGCTGTTTTTCCCGGTACATCGCGTTCCGGAGCAGCGGTGATTGCAGGATTGCTGCTCGGCCTTTCAAGACCAGGGGCAGTGCGTTTCGCATTCCTCGTCGGCATTCCGACCATGATTGCGGCAGGGGTATTGCAGATCAAAGAGGCAATCAGCGCAGGTCAGGCAGCGGAGCTCATGGCCCCGCAAGCGATAGCTGCATTTACAGCTGCCACGGCGACCGCCTGGTTAACGGTTGTCTGGCTGCTGCGATTTATTCAGCGCCGCACTTTCATACCGTTTGCCTGGTACCGTCTCGCGCTCGGTGCCGTCATGATCGCATTGGTGGTGACGGGCACTATATAGCGCAATTGTCAATTTTTGGAAAGAGAAAGCTATTGCACATTGATACGATGTATCGGAAAGACCGTTGCGCGGATGGCGGTAACGGTATTTTCCACCTGACTCCTTACCGCGATTTTATTCTCGTCCGTCGCATAAATACGGCCGTCCCATAATCCCGCGCTCCATTCCGCGTTGCCCAGAAACATGCCGCCCATGCCGATAGTGCCGGCGGCGTCAGGTTCATTGCCGCAGAGTATGGTCCACGCAAGTGCCCAGCCGCGCGCCGTGTGTTCGGGGTGATAACCCCCCCCGCCGACCGCAAGCAGGGGAATGCCGCATTTGACGAGCAGCGGCAGGGTGTCGGCAATCGCGTTGTTGGTCATGCTCAGGTGGGTGAGGGGATCGACCGACAGAATGTCCATGCCGATTTCAAGAACGATCACATCGGGCTTATAGGCGTTGAGGAGCGGAGGGACGATTTCCCCGAAGGCGAACACAAAGGTATCGTCATCGGTTCCGGCAGGCAGCGGCACATTGACATTATAGCCGAACCCGCGGTTTTCGCCGATTTCGTTTTCGAACCCGCCCCAGGGAAAAAGCGTTTTGCCGCTCTCATGGAATGAAACCGTAAAAACGTCCGGGTCGCCGTAAAAGGCTGCCTGCGTGCCGTTGCCGTGATGTGCATCGAGGTCGAGGCAGAGCACGCGCCTGCCCTTCGCTTCCAGTATTTTGCATGCGATAACGACATCGTTGATATAACAGAACCCCCCGGCCGCGGCGGCGAAAGCATGGTGGTAGCCGCCGGACGGGTTGAAGGCAAAATCCGCTTTTCCGGAAAGGATCAGCTCTGCGCCCACCAGCGTAGCCCCTGCGGCGAGCTCGGCGTAAGGATACAGGTCCGCAAAGACCGGCGTATCGGATGTGCCGATGCCCCGGTACAGATCGTCGGCCCGAAAATCGCCTTTCGAGATGCGGCGCAGCGCCTCCAGATACTCGGGTTCGTGAAACAGGAGTAGCTCTTTCTCCGTTGCAGGCCGCGGCGCCATTTCGCAGGTATTATCGCATATGTAAAGTCCCATGGAGTGCAGGATCGTTCTGGTCATTGCCGCGCGCTCGGTTTTGAACGGGCATTCCGGGGGGTAATGATAGCGCTCTATTTCGTCGGAGTGGATGAATGCGCCGGCTCGCGGCATGAAAATCGGCTCCTGTTGCGGCTCAAGGAAAAAGTAAAAATAGTATTAGGCGGAGACGATCAGAACTATTAGGAGAAATCGCCGCATAGTGTATATTTACTGGTCTTTAACAGCCTTTTCCCGCGCATTTTTGATTAACAAATTGAATGCGCAGCGGCTTATGCCGGTAAGAGGTTAACGTTATGTCCGACAAAAAGAACGAGCAGCATCACCGGGAACATAAAAAAGCTCCCGGCGAACTGAAAACGGAAGAACAGCCGAAAAACGAAGGGAAGGCCGCGGAGATGCAGAATGCCGAAGCGCAGGCCCCGGAGGCCGCCAGGGAACCGGAACCGCCGATTGACACGGCCGAAGACCTGAAACAACAGCTCGAAGCCCAGAGTGACCGGTATCTGCGGCTCATGGCCGAGTTCGATAATTTCAAAAAACGGGTAAGCCGCGACTACGAGCGTCTGGTTGAATCGGCCAACGAAAAGCTCATGGGAGAGCTTATTGAGGTGCGCGAAAATCTGGAGCGCGCGGTCAAGGCCGGAGAACAGTGTGAGGACGTAAAAACCATGTTCGACGGAATGAAGCTTATTTTCGCGAAATTAAGCGACGTTCTTGCCAGGAACGGGCTTGAACCGTTCGGCGCTGCAGGCGAGCCGTTTGATCCCCAGCTGCACGATGCGCTTATGAAAGTCCCGAATGATACGGTTCCGGAGGATCATATTGTTGAAGTTTTTGAAAAGGGCTACAATCTCAAGAAAAGGGTGATCAGGCACGCCAGGGTGGTCGTCTCAAGCGGCGCGGCTGCCGGGACGGACGCAGCAGGGGAGGAAGAAGAGAAGCAGGAGTGTTAGGACAGCAGTGGTTCTGGATATTCCCGGCAGTACAACTTCTAACGCGAAATTGATTTTATTATGTCAACAAAAGCCGACTACTATGAGATACTCGGGGTACCGAAGAACGCCGCGGAAGATGATATCAAAAAGGCGTACCGCAAACTTGCCATGAAGTATCATCCGGATAAAAATCCGGGTGACAAGTCGGCAGAAGAGAAATTCCGCGAAGCCACCGAGGCGTACGAGGTGTTGAAAGACCCGCAGCGCCGCTCCCAATACGACCAATTCGGCCATGCCGCGTTCCAGCAGGCCGCGGGGCAGGGCGGGTTCGGCGGCTTCGGCGGCGGCTTCGGTGGTTTCGATATTTCCGACGCGCTGCGCGCCTTTATGGCGGATTTCGGCGGCGATTCCATGTTTTCAGACCTGTTCGGCGGGTTCGGCGGCCGCTCGCGGCGCTCGCCGGGAGGCGGCGGACCGGCGGCCTCCCGCGGGAGCGACCTGCAGATCAGGCTGCTTTTGACGCTGGAGGAGATCGGAAAAGGCGTCCAGAAAACCATCAAGGTGAAACGAAAGGACCGCTGTCCGGCATGCGGCGGCAGCGGGTCGCAGAGCGGAAAAAAACAGACCTGCACCGCCTGCAACGGCAAAGGGCGTGTCAGGCGTGTCGCATCTTCTTTTTTCGGACAGGTCATTCAGGAGAGCGCGTGCCCGACGTGCGAGGGAGAGGGCTATGTGGTGTCAGACCCGTGCCGTACCTGCGACGGGTCGGGTCTTGACACAAAAGAAACAACGGTGAACGTCGATATCCCGGCAGGCGTTTCGGAAGGCAACTACATCACGATTCCCGACCAGGG
>CAISVC010000176.1 GCA_903888815.1 uncultured Fibrobacterota bacterium | reverse complement strand
GGGCGCCCCGAAGGGCGCCCTTTCATAGCTTATGCATTTTATTAAAAAGTTTATTTTCCCTCTTTTTTGGCCCGGTACGCCAAAGCTTTCAGCAGCTGGACACGTGCCTTTTTGCACGAGGCGATTGCCGCGGCCTTGTGTCCGCCGAAGTTATGGGGAGCCTTTTCCAGATAGTCGATGGCATCTTCAAGTTCGGCGATTGCCTTCGCGATCCGCGGATGCTCGATCGCTTCCTCCACAACATCTGCTCTTGTTACCGGCTGCGCGGAAATGTCTTTGACAGGGAGACTGCACAGGGCAACCATGACTGCGGCAAGAACCAGTTTTTTCATACAGCTCTCCTTTTTAATGGTGGATAGATATGATCGCTTAATCATTTTTAAAATCCGGGCCATGGAGCATCCATAAAAAATATTAACGGCGGCGTTTAGCGGCCGGTTTCTGGAAATTAACGGACATGTCATCAGGAAAAAACGAAGCGATGAGCCCGAGAACGGCGCCTGCGGCGGCCAGCGAAAAGACCTCGGTTTTCCCGAAATGACGGTCATAAAGGTAATCGATGCCTTCCCATGCAGCCGACGTTAAACCGAGATATAATCCTCCTGCAAGCGGGTAAACGAAAAGCTTCGCGTAGTTGAATTTATCCCTGATCGCTATCTTGTTTATATTTGCAAAATCGACGGGTGCAGGACCGCTGCCGCGGATTGACTGGCCTTCAAGGTTCCATGAGGTCAGACGCTCCCTGGTTCCGTCTTTCATGAAAAGAGTCAGGTACTTGGTACGGCTGCGATGGATCATACTGTCGAGCCGGGCCCTGGAGACGAGCAAATAGCCGTCGATGGTTTTTATGCCGGTGTCGGTTTCTGCAAGCTTCAGGACGGCAGGGTTTACCGTTGAGTCAAAATAGAGCGTGTTACGGAGCTCAAAATGGTCCGCGGCTTTGAGAGACGCCGCTGCGATAAGAATTGCGAGGAAACAGAGGTTTCTCATAATGTCTCCTTGTAGTATTAATTAAATCATAGGCCTGTCCGGTTAATCCACGCCGCACTTTCTTTCCAGACGCCTTCTAATGCCTCTTCCAAGAAAGCGCGGCGTGGACTTTGAGAGTGATCTATATATTTTTACCGGACACTTATTGATTAAATCAATTAATTCATTCAAACCGAGAACATGAATAATATAATTACTGTTAGTAGTGCAAATAAAAAGGCCATTAAAAATCCAGGGGAACTTTTTATGATCGCACCCTGTCTAATATTCAGTGCCTGATATCGGTTCGCTTTCCCCAAAACGTACTTTATGACACATAGAAACAAACCCTACAAGGAGATCTCATCATGAAAAAACTTACGATTCTCGCAAGCATGGCGCTTCTGGCAATGACCGCTTTATCCCCCGCACAGCAGCAGGACAAAAACAGCGAAGAGCTGATACAGATCGCGATCCTGCTCGACGCCTCGAACAGCATGGACGGCCTTATCGGCCAGGCAAAGACCCAGCTCTGGAAAATCGTGAACGAGCTTGCGCTTGCAAAGCGTAACGGGAAAACGCCGCGGCTCGAGGTCGCATTCTACGAGTACGGTAAAAGTTCCCTGCCTTCAGACGAAGGGTATATACGGCAGATCGTGCCGCTCTCGACCGACCTCGACAAAATTTCCGACGAGCTTTTCAAGCTCACCACGAACGGCGGCG
>CAISVC010000175.1 GCA_903888815.1 uncultured Fibrobacterota bacterium | reverse complement strand
CCGATAATGAATTTATACATGCGATCTTTTTTGTCGATATTTTTCATCATGTCAAAAGCACCGGCGGCAAACAGGGCCATTACAAGGTTCCAGGCAAAAAACATTCGCCCTGGACATCGGAACCGGTTAAATCCGGGGACGTAATCAAACAGAATTTTATAGATAAAAAAATGGTTCCCCATGGCAAATGCCAAATTGAATACAAGCCAGAGAGCCAGCATAACAATAAACCAATTTGTTCTTTTTTTAAGCAGTAATGAAATCCCCAAGATTAGGATTACCACTCCCGAATAAAAGCACGTTTCCCAGTAGGTGTAATACCCGCTATGAAACGAGTCGTTAAGCCAGAATGAAGGCACGACGTCGGCCCTGCTGCCGGTCCAGGCTCCAAAAAGCTTTGGCAATACCATCGTTATCATCTGTCGGAAGCTGATTGATCCTTCGGATGCGGCTTCGAACGACCAGTTCAGGCGTGCGGCTTGGCTGTTTAACTCTATGGTGGGCAGTGTCTGGACCATACTGACGCCCGCTCCAATTGCCAATATGACAAGAGGTATGAGCATCCGTGAAGGTTTTTTGTTTTTGAGCCCAGCAAAGACTGCGGTGCCATAGGCTAAAACGAAGATGAATTCGTATATTGTTACCTGCGGATGTCCTGAAAGTGTTGTCGCACCGAGAATTAAACCACCCAATAAAGCATGGATGATAGTTCCCTTGTGCATGGCTTGATCGAGGAATAAAAGAACGAGCGGCAGCCATGCAACAATATTTATCATCATGGGGTGAACAGCGTGAGTAATCATAAATCCGCAGAACATATAGGCTATTGCGCCGAAAAGGGCCGATTCAAGGTGGTATTTTTTGCTTTTCAGGAAATAAAGCATCGTAATTCCGGCGATTGCGACATGGGATATAAAGAGGAGTTGTACGCAATACCAGAAACCCTCAATACCAAAAGGGAGAAAAGAGACAATGATATTCAAAGGATATAGAACGCCAGGGAGCTGCGTGGCGAAAAAAGGCATGCCGTTATAGCTGAAAGGATTCCAATGGGGAAATTCAAAATGCAAAAAGCTGTTTTGTGCGAAGACGCGATTGGGGAATTCCAGTTGAATTGCGTCTTCCCAGAAATTGCCTATGCCGAAAATAATCTGACTGAAAAAAAAGATGCATAAAATCAGTAGCGCCGCCACGGCATGCCATGGCTGAAAGATAAAACCCTTTTCGACAGCGGGAAGAGGAGCCTCGTGGTTAGTACGGTTCTGGTTGGTTGTTTTCTTTTTGGCCATGCGGAGCACTTTTTACTTGTTCGTTAGTTGATAGTTTAGATACGAATAGCGCAATAAAAAATATGAGGCGATTCTTGCTTAGCTCGTCTCGGTCATGTTGATCCAGTTCAATTTGACGTCCAAGCAAGGTTTCTTCCGCCTGAAAAAACGATGGAACACGCTGTATATCATTCCTAATCCGTACGGAATATGTACAAAAAAAAAGATAAAAGGTAAAACAAAAAAGGATACAGGCTTTTTGACGGCAATCGCTGTCCACAGGGATACCGAAACATTGATTGCGCAATAAGCCATAAAGGGGACTGAAAAAAGTACGGCGTAATGCGAAGGGAGCCATCTGAAAACAAGACTGGTGAGCAGACCCGCTGTGTACAAGGTGAAAACGGGTGGTGCTAAAAATATAAATTCAAAGGTTGATGGCTGGATCCAGAGCTGCTCAACTCTTCCGCGACCATAACCGAAATTCTGTTTGACGAATTTCCATAACGAAGGACGACGGCTATGAAAGACTATTGATTGCGGGTCGAAAATTAATTTATATCCTTGCGATTGGAGGCGATTGAACAATTCGTTTTCTTCGCAGGGCCAGAGTGTTTCGTTGAATAAATTATTTCTGAGCACTGTGGCCCGCCCGCTGACGTTGCAGCAAATTAATTCTTTTTCCGTCGCCTCACGTTCGCGGCCGGAAGATTTATAGCGGGAGCTCATCTGAGCGGTAGCAAAGAAACGGGACATACCATAACCGAAACATTTTTGCAAAAACGAGTCCGTTTCGGGAGTTAAATTCGGACCGCCGGCCATAGTGATCTGTGGATTATAATAAAGACTCAGCATGCGTTTGATAATATCATGGTTGAGGATAACATCATCGTCGAAGAAAAAAAGTATCGACCCCTTTGCCACTTTAATTGCTTCATTACGTTGCCGGGCCGGCTGCCTGCCTTCTGCTATGATGACTTCAATTTTTTCTTTCGGGTAGTCAAGATTCCGAATCGAATCCATGACAGTTTTATAACTTCGGCCGGGTCCGATGGGAATAATAATGGTAATAAGCGGCAGAGATTGGTCGGTCATAGAGCGGCGGTCTCGCTGGGGGTGGAGGTAACCGGATGCAGCAGCTTCGGATATTCCAACGGATTGAAAAGAATATTTACAAATTGAAAGCACGAATGCGTACAGACGCATTTTGTCTTTTTAATCCCGCGCCGGACGTCATCCGCCTTTTTGGAAAGCCATAATGCCGGGAAATTATATCCATAGTCTTTTAAATTTCCTATTTTCTCAAGCAATTCGCACGGATAGACATCACCTTTGCAGTCGACAACTCCTGCAAGCGAGCCTCCATAGCAGGGCAGTGTTCTTCGCTGCAAAAGATGATCGAGAACTACCGAATGATAATGCAATTTGGCCGCGTGCAGAAATTTTTGATACATTCCAGCCTTGTGATATTTGTAAACACTGAGCATTCTTTGAATCCTTGGTGTGTGTATCCTTAAAAATTCAATAGAGGGCGGGGATAGGTTCGCGTCGCGAAAACAGCCTCGCATGATTTCAAAATTATGTTGATCAACCATCGGGAAATATTTCCGGACGTACGAGAATATCTCTTCGTAATGATTTTGATTGAGGTTATTGAGAACCGTATTAATGCCCAGTGAAAGATTAGGGTTGTTCTTTTTTACCACCGACAGCAAAGCATATAATTTCTCTACCTTATCAAAATTTCCCTTTACCCCCCGTATGGTGTCATGCAGGTCGCCGATTCCATCAAGGGAAACATTAATGGCTATATTATTTGGAAATGCCGATGCTATTTGTTTGACAGATTCGGCGATCTCGCGGTATTGAATGCCATTGGTTGGGATCGCTAAAAATTGCGGATCAACGTATTTCTGGAAAAGGGCAATTATGTCAAACAATTCCTTCCGCAGGAAGACTTCGCCGCCGGTAAGAACAAGCGTTAACAGCGTGTGGGGCATCGAAGAAACGAATTTTTCAATTTCGTCAAGCGATAGCTCTTCATTATTTGCGTCGATCAGCTGCCAGTTGAAACAGGTCAGGCACCGTGAATTGCAGCGGTTTGTAACCCCAAAAATGAGATAAATAGGAAGCGCACGTCGTTTATTAATGGCGTATCGTAGAAAAGCGAGTTTATTCATATGTCAAAAAAATGATACGGTTTGCAGCTTATTGGCCTTTTTGCTTTTTCTGTGAAGCCTCATTGTTTCTATTGTTTGCTTCAAGAGCATGGCTGCCCAGCTGTTTTCTAAGCCGCTCAAGCTGGGCAACCGCGTCCATTGCCCGCCGGTCACCCGGATGGAGGCTTGCGAACTCCTGCATGACCGCAATCGCGCTGTCGAAACAGCCTGACGCCGCAAAAGCCTCGGCGATGGAGGCATAGGTCTCCCATGAGTTAAGGCTGCTTTCCGGGACATTGCGCAGAACATCGGACGCCTCATTTTTCTTTCCTTCCATAGTGAGGACCTGCGCCATCATCTGCAGATACTGGGCGTTCGCCGGCTCGATTTTCAGGGCCTCGCGCATTGCGGTTTCCGCTTCCGGCAGCCGATTGCCGGCAATAAGGAATTCATGACGGAGCGCACGAGGGCGCCAGTCCCATGGCAGCAATGATATGCACTGATTGAGTTTTCCAAGAACGAGGGCGAGGGTGTCGTCATACCGTTTTTTCATGAGCGCCAGCGCTGCCGCCGTGTCGGGATGTTTCGCGGCCGCGACTTCCAGTTTTTTAATCTCCGCATGGCGTTCCCGGAGCGGCTTCCGGAAAACAAGCCCGATCTGCAGGAAGGACGCGGCAAAGTTTGAAAGCATCCGCACCGAGGACTCGTTGAGCGGCGTGGTGCCATCGCCCAGGCCCGTGTACCGGTATACATGGTCAAGAAGGTAAAGGGTGCGTCCCAGATCCAGCCTGTCGGCCTCCGCCACTTCGCGCGGCTTGACCCGGTACACAAGCCCCTGCATTTGCAGATACGGGCCAAGCCCCATGAGGTTGTCCTCGGAAACCGTGACCGACATATAAACGGGCTTTTTCCACCTGGCGGCATCCACGATATGAACCACCATCTGGTCCTGGATGCGCATGAGGGGGTGTTCACGGCGCGGCGGAATGGTTACGGTGATGCCGGCGTTCGGCAGCGTATAGCGCAGCGGCCGGGTAAGGGGATTGACGGTATGATCAAGCCGGTCGATCTGCGCGATCGAGAGCGAAACCGGCACCCTCGGCTCGAGCCGCTTGAGCTGCTTGACATACCACCGGGTATTGAGCAGGCTTAAGTTGACAATACGGACATCGCGGCGGATGTTATAAGCTTCCTGCAGCGCCCACAGCGGGAAGGTATCGTTGTCGCCGTTGGTAAAGAGTATGCCGTCTTTTTCGCACGACATAAGGAGGTTATAGGCATAGTCGAACGGGACGAAATCGCCCTTTCGCGTCTCGAGTGGCATGTTCTGTGTCAGCGGCAGGGCCGGTGCGGCGGCAAAAAGCACCGTGCAGAGGGGCGCAAGGGTGGTGCGCAGGAATTTCCTCCGGTTGGTGTACAGAAGAAAAAGAAGCCCGCCGGCCGCGATACCGATCCACATGCCGTAAAACATAAACCCCGCGATGTAGAAATAATCGCGGACGCGCACCTCGCGCTGCACGGTAGGTTCAGGACCCTCGCGGCCGTGTTTGACCCATTGCATGTAATCGCGGCGCTCGCTTGTGGTCCCGTCGGAAAAGTTATGGTAGAAAACCAGCACGACAGTGGTCATAAGGAACAGCGAGCCGAGCAGGACGGAAACAGGCTTGTGTTTTTTATACAGAAAGTACATGCCGAACAGGGCAAGGGCGACCGGCAGGAGATACACGAAAAGCTTCCCCCATCCTTCCGCCCGGCTGTTTTTAAAATAGCTTTGCTGTGTGTCAAGCTGAGAAAAGCGGTAAAACTGCGTGAGGAAAAACCCGCCGAAGCCCATGTGGCCCTCGATCCCGAACTGGTGCGACAACGTGGCCCGGCGCCAGAACATACGGGTGATCATGCTCTCGGTACCGTACTGTTTGCGGGACAGATAGTCCTTGAACGCACCGTATGTGGCCGGATGGTTTTCGTCTATCATGGGGTTGAGCGCAGAGCGGACGGGAAGATAGAGGTGGCTGGAAAATCCGACGATTGCAAAGAGCACGAGGAAAAAAACAAAACGGTATTTTTTCTGTACCCGCAGTACCGCCGCACCGTTGGTGATAATAAATTCCAATGCGATTGCCGATACTATCAGCAGAAACGGGAAAAGGTTTGACAGCAGGCGGGTGAACCGGAACTGGTTTTCATCCGCGCCGCGTATAAACGTCATTACAACATAGCCGATGAGAAGACCGACAATGGTGAGATTGATCATTCGCGCTTCATTCCAGCGCACAAAGGCGAAAATACCGGTTAGTATGACAAGAAGCGGTGCCACCGCCATGAAAAGGGAAAGATCGAAGATGATGAGTGCCAGCGCGAAACAGGCTCCCCACAGCCGCCAGTCCTTCCGTTTTTCCGGGTCGATGATGATAACGTACAGGAACAGGGGGCCGAGCGTGATCATTGAATACATGTGAATGCCGATGCCGAGGAACGCGATATACGAAACGAGCACAAGCAGACGGTCGCGCCGCTCATCAGCGCTCTGTGCCCATACCAGGGTGAGCCAGGTGCATAGGACAATGGGAACCAGAACCGGGGTGTTCACTTCGGCCTCGACCGAGCAGAACCAGACCGTGCTGCCGAATGCCGCAAACAGCCCTCCCACCGCACCGGCGAGATACATAACGATCCGCTTCCATCCGGTATCAGGAACGCCCAGCCATCCGACAAATGTCCGAACGATGATACAATAAATGAGCATGGACATAAGCGCACTCGAAAATACCGAAATGAGATTTATCCGCAGTCCGTAGTCTTTAATGAAAAAAAGAGCCATGCTCACTACGCGGGCAAACATGATGAAAAACGGATTGCCGGGAGGATGCGGGACTTCAAGCGAATGACAGGTCGCAGTGTATTCTCCGCAGTCCCAGAAACAGACGGTGGGGGCAACGGTCGCAAGGTAGCCGATGAATGATATTGCAAAAACGCCCGCCGCAAAAAGGCGATTGAGCCGGGCGTGCATCCGCTCATTGGCATACGAAAGTTCCATTCAGGAAGATTCCTTTTCAGTCTCAGTGGTACGGGCTTTATAGATGGAATCGAGTATTCCGTTTACGAATCTACCCGAATCTTCGGTGCCGTAGGTTTTAGCGAGTTCCACGGCTTCATCGATCACGACCTTGAACGGGACCTCGCTGAAAAAGGAAAGCTCTGCCACGGCAAGGCGCAGGATATTCCGGTCGAGCGCCGCCATGCGCTTGAGTTCCCAGTTCGCGGCATGGCAGGCGATACGCTCGTCGATGGCAGCGAGCGCCCCCGTCGTCTGCCGCATGAGTTCGCGCGCATAGCCGATCGTATCTTCTGTAAACGACTTTTCCCCGCTGATGGCCCGGAGCATGTCTTCCCATTCCGTCGCGTCCCCCGCTTCGCAGGCATAGAGCGTCTGCAGCGCAAGTTCCCGCGCCTTATGCCTGTTTTTTGATCTGGGTTTTACGGACATAAACGGATTGGCAGAGACGTTGCATGCAACGTCTCTGCAGGTGTTATAATTTACCCAGCAGATCGGCCATTTCGATGGCGTTCTGGGCTGCGTTCCACCCCTTGTTGCCGGCTTTGGCTCCCGCGCGCTCGACCGCCTGGTCGATAGTATCGGTTGTCAAGACGCCGTTGATGACCGGCAGCTTCTGCTCGAGCGCCACCTTGGCGATCCCCTTGGACATTTCCGACGCAACATAGTCGAAATGCGGGGTTCCGCCGCGGATCACCGCGCCCAGGCATAGAATCGCATCGAACTTTTTCGACGCGGCCATTTTCTGCGCCACGAGCGGGATCTCGAGCGCCCCCGGCGTCCAGACGATGGTGATGGCATCCTTGGCCGTTTTGTGCCTCAGGAGACAGTCAAGAGCCCCTTCCAGAAGATTCTTCGAAATGAGCTCGTTGAAACGGCTCACGATCACGCCGAATCGCTTTCCGGCTCCGTCCAGTAATCCTTCTATTATGGCTGGCATACATACCCTCCTTCGAGTAAGTGTCCGAGTTTTTCCTTTTTCGTTGAAAGATACCGCGCATTCTCTTTTTTCGGTTCCATTTCGAGGGGCACCCGTTCCACGACCTCGAGCCCGTACCCTTCGAGCCCCACGATTTTGCGCGGGTTGTTGGTCATGAGCCGGATGGCGCTTATGCCCAGGTCGGCCAGGATCTGCGCGCCGATGCCGTAGTCGCGGAGGTCAGGCGCAAATCCGAGCTTTTCATTGGCTTCTACCGTGTCGAGACCCTGGTCCTGCAGCCCATACGCTTTCAGCTTGTTCACGAGGCCGATGCCCCTGCCTTCCTG
>CAISVC010000174.1 GCA_903888815.1 uncultured Fibrobacterota bacterium | reverse complement strand
CTGTTTTTGTTCGCCTGAAAACTCACCAATTGCCGGGTTAAAGTCTTATCGATAGACAAAACTTTACTGTATTTCGTATGAAGCTCATCGTCATACGCAGAAATTTTTTCTAAAAAAGAAGCTTCTTGGATATTATCCTGGCGGTTAAGTGCTTCTTTCTTTTCCATCGTTATCATTTTTTTCCTGCCTTCTTCTTCAGAACGCCCCGAACGGGACATGACCCCAATGGCGCCGCTGCACGCTTTTTCTCTTTGTCGTTTAAAATACCTTTTTCCTGCTGTCTTTGGAATTCGATTTTTGCCACCGTACTGCGCACCCGTGTGAAATGCTATGGCTGGTATTTCGCCTGCGAAAACAGCTTCCTGAACCTCAACGCGATGTTCACGAGGCCGATCATCACCGGGACCTCGATGAGCGGCCCCACGACCGCTGCAAAAGCTTCCTGCGAGGTAATGCCGAAGACGCCGACGGCAACGGCAATGGCAAGTTCGAAATTATTGCTCGCGGCGGTGAATGAAAGGCTGACCGTTTCTTTGTAGTTCACGCCCAGACGCCGCGAAACAAAAAACGACCCGAAAAACATGATGAGGAAATAGACGACGAGCGGCAATGCAACGCGCGCCACGTCGAGCGGCAGAACCACGATTGTTTTTCCCTTGTAAATAAACATCACGAGGATAGTAAAAAGCAGTGCGATGAGTGCAACAGGCCCGATACGCGGTATAAAACGTTTCGTGTACCATTCTTCGCCTTTTATGGGTTCAAGAATCATTCGCGTTATAAAACCGGCAGCGAACGGAATACCCAGATAAATACCCACGCTGATTGCAACGTCCTTCATGGTCACCTGCACAACCTGGCCTGAAAGACCGAACAGCGGCGGCAGAACGGTGACAAAAAACCACGCGTAAACGGCAAAAAAGAGCACCTGGAAAACAGAGTTGAAGGCGACCAGCGCGGCCGCATATTCGCTGTCGCCGTCGGCGAGACTGTTCCACACGATGACCATGGCGATGCAGCGGGCAAGACCGATGATGATGACGCCGGTCATAAGGTGCGGCTGGTCCCGCAGGAAAAGGAGTGCCAGCGCAAACATCAGTATCGGCCCGATGACCCAGTTCTGCACGAGCGAAAGCAGCAGGGCCTTGCGGTCGGCAAAAACCCCGCCGATGCGCCTGTAGTTTACTTTAGCAAGCGGCGGATACATCATGACGATAAGGCCGATGGCGATGGGCAGCGATGTCGTCCCCACGCTCATGCGGGAAAGAAGCGTCGAAGCTCCGGGAAACAGCCAGCCGATGCCGACACCGAGCCCCATGGCGAGAAAGATCCAGAGGGTCAGATACCGGTCAAGAAACGAAAGCCGCTTCCCGGCTGCATCAGACATCATAATACTCTCCATCGGATTTATAATGAATGGAAAATGTAAATTCCGGCCCCGATAAGCAGGATTCCGGCTGAAATCCTGATGATTTTTTCCGCTTTTCGCAACCGGATCAGACTTTTACCGAGCGAAAGACCGAAGACCAGCACGGTCAGAGGAACGCTGAAACCGATCGCATAAGCGGTAAGGTTCGCCAATGCCCAGAATGCGTGTTTTTGCAGCACTGCTGCGCCCAGTATGATAAAAATGCCGGGATTGCACGGCAGAGAGCTGATGGCGATAGCGCCGCCAAAAACAATTCCGGAAATCCATGAGCCGATAGCGGCCGGATTACGTCGGGCCGGTAATAATTTCAGTTTCGGCAGTTTAAAAGGAAAGAGCTCAAGAGCCCCTATGCCAAACGCGATTGCTGCGCAACCCACCGCGATTTTCCAGTAACCGCCCGATACTTTCTGGATGGTCTGTCCGGCAAAGACCACCACACCTCCAATGACCAGCAAGGTGATGACCACACCGACCATGAATAAAAACCCGTTACGTAAAACCGCCGCCCGATCTTCCTTGCGAACAACCGAATAGCCGGCCAGCACACCGAGTAACGGCAGCGTGCAGCACGCGCTTGCAATCGTGCTGAGCAGTCCCAATAAAAATGCCACAGCAATAGACACCGGCCCATACCCGACGCTGTCGAACATGGTTTTAACGGAAGGCAGTAATTCCTGCATGATACCCGCCCTGCCTGTTATTTACAAACACGTTTGCTACCGGCCGGACAGCACCCGCTCGGCTGCGTGGCTGCAAGCCACGCCTGCAGCAATTTTGTCTCAGTGATATCACTGCCCTGTACTCCGCGCATGCCCCTTCCTTTGACGATTACAAGTACGCCCGGCGCAGGCAGCTGGCTGGTGATTGCCGCGAAATCCGGCGCTTTCCTGTTAAGCTGAAAAGCAGCCATATGCATTCCGTGCGAGGCGATGGTATTGGTCGCGGCCGCTATCTCCTGCAGCATGGCCGGTATTTTTTCGGTTTCGCTGTTCACGAGCAGAATGAAGACGCCGTCCAGATCCCGCGCAACCGTGTCCAGAGATGCCAGGGAAGCCAATGGAGCAAATGAAATATTTTCCATAGTTGGTTTGGTTTCGCCTACCGGACTCTTTTGAGTAACAGGAAATGACGCTGCCGTGTCGTCTTTTTTCGAGACAACGGCAGAATAGCCGGATTGCGGCGTTGCTGCCACGGAGCGGGATTTCCTGAGCAGGGAACTGCCCAGCACAGCACCGGCCACGATGATAATTATCCCCAAAAGAATCGCCTTTGATCGTTTTGATAACCCCTTTTTTGAATTGCACGCGCACTCCGGTCCGCAGGGCTGTGCAGTCGGCTTTTGTTCGTTGTTATCCATTATTTGTCACCTTCCTGATAGTTTTAAAAGTAAACGCTCAATGTTTTTTCGTCGCTAGCAACAACCCGACTTATTGCGGTCGTTTTTTTCGCAGTCGCAGACCGGCTCTCCGCCGGTGATCATGGCGTTGAACAGCGCCTGGGCGCAGCCGACGCCGGACGAGACCGACAGCGCGCCGAATTCGCAATTGCGCTCGCATGCCCCGCACTCGATGCAGCAATCGCGGTCAAGAACTTCCGCTTTCCGTTCGCGCATTACAAAAACCCTACGGGGGCACACCTCGACGCAACGACCGCAGCCGACGCATTTCTCTTTATCAAGCCGCAGGGTTGCGACGTTTGCTAAATATTTCATAACAGACCCCATTCCTTCAATTTAAAGATGATCAGCAGAACCGCCGTGATTCCACACGCCGCACAATACGCGGGCACCGCGAAACGCATTTCTTTTTTAACGCCAGACATATTCGTAAAAGGCGTGCAGCCGGTGAAATTCAGTGCAAGATATGAGGAAACCGCGGTAAAAAACAAGACCACCGCTGCGGTAAGTATTGTATTGCCGAGGAAAAACCGTTCTATGAAAAAAAGTAAGGGCAACAGCACAACGGCACCGGTCGTCAGACCTTTGACCGCAAAACTGCGGAAAGGAATGAACGGCAGCAATACCGGAGTAATGACTGCGCCGGCAAATAAAGCCAGAAGTCCTGCCGCGATAATCGGCCATGAGTGTTCAATGGCTTCTTTGTAAAGAATGCCGTTCGGCTGCATCCCCATAACGACTAAGCACCCGAGAACCACCCACAAAAATTTCCGCAAAGCCGGAAAGAATTCCATTGGCGTCAGGATGAACCGGTCCCAGAGCGGAAATCCCACGGTGCGCATGGCCGGCGTGGCAACGGTGCCGGCAGCCAGGTATGCCGGAATGTCACCGCTGCGGACCGGCCCATAAAGAACTTTAAAACCAGTGGATTTTTTAACTTCATGCGCTGCCACGCCCGGCGCGCCGAGCTGGGGCAGGATAAGGGTTCGGTGTTTCACCACTTCCGCAAGGTTGGTTCCGTTTATCCTTTTGACAAGTTCAGCAGTGCCGAAGGTGCCTTTTCCCGCAGCGCACCAGACATTTATTCCCTTAGTGTCAAGAACGAGGATCCAGCTGGTTACCT
>CAISVC010000173.1 GCA_903888815.1 uncultured Fibrobacterota bacterium | reverse complement strand
TCTCCGGCCGCCAGCTGCGAAGCCCTTTGTGCATGCCGTTCCGCGAAATGTATGAGCGCATTTGCCGCAATCTTCATGGCCTTGAGTTCTTCGCTCTTTTTCAGGGCATCCGGATCGTTGACCCAGTCAATGGCAGCAAGACCCGTTTCAATATCGCGGATGAAATCACGCAGTCCTTTTTTATAAATTTTATCGTCAAGCACCGTATGGCCGGGCGCGCGCTGCTCCATGAACTCGGTGAAAATCCCCGCCTCGTAGGCCGCTTTCCATTCGTCGGAAACCAGGGAAAAAATCCGCTCCCGCATCGATTTCCCCTGCCAGAACGGAATGATCTCCTTTTCGTATCTGGATCGGGTCTCTTTGCTCACGGAAAAGGGGATTTTTTTGCGCGAATTGAGCATATCCAGATCCTTGAGCGAATGGATCGTGATTTCCGGATACGTCGGCGTTGCCTTGGGCGCTTCGCCCCGTTCACCGACCACAAGCTCGCCTTCCCCGATGTAAACGGTCTTATGCTCCATGAGGAAACTGAATGCCATGGCCCGTTTGACTGGTTCTGAGAGATTCTGTATCGCCGGACTTTTATAGAACCCGGTTACAAGCGTTGCCCGCTCCACCGATACGCTGGGTTTTGCCTGCAGGCTCTGGTCGCGCAGTTTCCTGATCCGTTCGTTCATCGTGCTATTCTCCCACTGAAACGCTGTACCGGTTTTTCTCAAAGAGTGCTTTTATCCGGTTGATGCCCTGCTCCTCCAGCGGTTTCTTGCCTTTCATTGAATACGTCCGGCCCATGCGCCGGTATTTCTGCTCACCGCCCTTATGAAAATTCAGCAGAGAAATCTGCTTGATTGACGGCATGGTTTTCAGCAGTTCTGCCATAGCAAAAATATTTTGTTCAGTGTCAGTAATACCAGAAATCAGGGGTATCCGGATATTTACCGGTTTTCCTGCATTGACGATCTTTCTGAGGTTTTCGAGTATGCGTTTATTCGAAACCCCGGTATATTTTTTATGCTGCGTATCATCAATCAGCTTCAAATCATATAAAAACAGGTCGATATCCTCAAGAAGCGGTTCCATAACGCTCCATTCAGCGTACCCGCACGTATCAACCGCCGTAGGTATTCCCTTCTCTTTGCACAGCAACAAGATCCGACGTAAAAATTCCGGCTGCATAAGCGGCTCACCGCCTGAAAAGGTAGCGCCGCCGCCCGAATTGTCGTAAAAAACACGGTCTTTTTCAATGAGCACCACCAACTCATCAATCGTCATCCGGGAGCCTATGATCTGAAAGGCTCCTGTAGGGCATTGTCTGGCACACTCCCCGCAGGAATCACACATTTTCTTATCGAGTTCCCACCCTTTCCCTTTGTGCAGTGCGTTTTTCGGGCACACGACAGTGCACTGGTGGTGCGAACTTCCCATGCAGCGCCGCTCGTCCCAGAAAACTTCCGGTTCAATGTCGAGCCCTTCGGGGTTATGGCACCATACACACCGCAGCGGGCAGCCCTTGAAAAACACGGTTGTCCGGATGCCCGGCCCGTCGTTCACTGAAAACCTTCTAACATCAAATATCATGCCACAGCCGGTTTTCATAGTATCTATTGAAAATAAATCGTTTTTCTTTCCCGGTAATGTGTATTTATTTCATGCCTGTTTAATAATACATTCGCCCTCCGGACATGTCTCCCGGAGGAAGAAAAAATTAAAAAAGCCGGCGGGTGAGTCTCCTGCCGGCTTCATATCTTCCTTCGTTAAAATGAGCTCAGAATGTCTTTCCAAGCCGATCTCAGTACACAAACGGAATACGCAAATCACCGTTCCGGCTTTTTACGGTCAGCACATA
This sequence comes from uncultured Fibrobacterota bacterium, assembly GCA_903888815.1. Taxonomy (GTDB): domain Bacteria; phylum Fibrobacterota; class Chitinivibrionia; order Chitinivibrionales; family Chitinispirillaceae; genus BOG-1184. Next base: position 6,094 of record CAISVC010000173.1, on the reverse strand, counting down.
ACTCCCGGATGAAAGAGCTGCTTTTGTATTCAGATTCACGGTAATGTCTTTTTCCGAAGCTTTGCTGTTAAAGGCATCAAGCATCTCCTGGCCCTTCATATTGAAAAGCCTGATCTCCGCCGGAGCTGCTGCCCCAATTACCGTAAAGGTGTTTTTGTTCAGCCTCTGGCAGGTAAGAACTGCTGAACTGGCTGAAGAGCCGGCTGGATTAATTCCTGGGAACACTGGAATAAACCGCACCCAGTTCACATTCATTGTATTGGCAGTTCCCAGAAAAACAAGAACAAGGTTCTGAATACCTGCAGGAGGCATCATGGTAAGGTTTGCAGGCATAGTAGTCATCCACGTTGTAAGACTGCCGGTACTGGGAACCGCTATGGTTCCAAGCAGCGTGCCGGTATTCGATCCCAGACGCACTTGAATTGTATTGTTGGCGTTTGTGCTGGCCACCCGCGCCTGAACCTGCCCAATAATACCAGTTTGGGGAGTAAAATCGACGCTGTCATATCTTACCCAGCTGTTATTGCCGATGCCTGAAACCATATGCCCTGACGGTTCACCGCCGCCGACCACAGAGATTGACGCACCGGCAATACCATAAGTGGTAGCAGTCAGGTTGGAACGGCGGTCCATCTGGATAGTATCGGTGGCTTTCGGCACCCCGATGCCCCTGTATGTCTTGGGAACCGACCAGTTGGTGCCGGTAGACAACGGGCTTACAATTGTCCATGGATTCGTGCCCGTTATATTGAAGCGAAAATATTCTGCGCCTGTTGATCGCATCGCGCCTGCTGACAATAATGAGCCGCCGAATTCCTCTCCGCCGCAATGCCAGAAAAGAGTCCAGACGTACTGTCCCGGCGAAATATGAAAATAAGCACACCCGGGGTGAATGGTTCCTGCAGCGGAATTAATATTTGTCCCCATCAGCCATCCTCTCCACGTATAAGTACCGGTGAGAGTGGTGGCAGTGGCGCAACCGATCTGTTCCGTGCCGCCCGGATAATAGCAGGCGTAGATGTGATACCACATACTATTCTGCTTAACCCACCATTGCCCTTCCACATAATGCCCGCCATCCGGATAAAAATCAGCATTGCGCAACTGGGTCGGTACTCCAGTGACCGCATCCGCGGTAGCATTCAGCAAGCCGATATAGTTGCGGTTGGGAGTAATGCCGGTGATGCACCAGGCAAGGTAGTTATTCCCGGAACCGCCGGTACCGGTATCCATAATACAAAACTGGTCAAGACCATTATCCGTATATTGCTGTCCGGTCCTGTAGCCATTGATAAGCATTTGCTGCGCGTCGGCGGTAAATGTTGTGTGCGGGCTCGTGGTATTGTAAGCGTGACCGTTATAAAAAGTACCGTTTGATGCGGTTTCAGGAAAGTAGAGGTTATATCTTCCGCCGATATACACGACGTGAGGCGCCCACAGGTGACCTGCCCTGTTGCTCCATGCAACATTATTTTCAGTCAAAATGGTGCCGTAATTTATCCAATGATAAAGATCGGTCGTTCCAAAACAGTTAATATTATAAATCCCAAGAGAGGCATTTGCATCCTGGGTACAATACAAATATAACGTGTCATTAAACGGACCGCTCGGCGCCGGGTCTGCGGTGCTGATAGTACCTGGTATGCACGGATTATTCGCGCTTACAGTGACCGGAAACATCACGACCCCGATAAAAACAGCCGCGGCCGCCACTCTCCATAAAAGCAATGCCCGATGCGATTTTACTTTCAGACTCCTTGACATACCCTACCCCCCTTTTCAAGATTATGCTTATTTAGCAATGATATTCTAATGTTTTAAGTGGTTAAATAGCAGAGCCCTTTTTTGTATGAATGATTGTTAGAGTAATAATGATCGCGTTAATTTTTTGGTGTTAACGTTACCGCACCTCTAACAAAAAAACCTCCCTCTTTCTGCTATATAATATAATGCCTTTTTGAATAAAAGTATAACTTTTTTTATAAAAAATGTAATAAGCACTTGACAAATATGGTCAGAAATTGGCGCTGAATTTAAGCATCCAGTACCACTGATTTTTCTTAACCAGCGCTTCTTCACGGTCTACTTCCTTCATGGAGAACCCTCTTGTGGTATTAAGGATATGGTCTCTGGCTGCCTGTACAGTAATGGTGAAATTATTAAAAAGCGTTTTTTTGGCGTAAATCGACCACTTCCAATTCACAGCGCCGCCTGATGGGTACAGGCTGTCATATTCACCATACCCCCCCTCTAATTTTTGGGTTGGCAGACATGACGCCGGAAAATAACCGCCGGTTGCAGTTCCCCTCGGAATAGGAACAGAATTCACATATTTCTTGCCATAATATTCAAATTCCACTGACAGCAGATCCAGTAGCGGACATTTAAAGACAGGAACATTGAACCCGAACATCATCGGCATTTTCTGCATAAGGGTATCGTATCCGAATTCACTTACCGGCCTGTTATCAAAAGTGTACGGGTTGTCTGTTGAAAAAGTATTATTATGATAATTTTTAAGTCCGAGTATGGCTGCTTCGGCATAGAGTTTCAAATCCTCTTTGCCGAAAATATCAAGACCGCCGAAAAGCGGCTTGGGGTCAAATATAAGCATGGCCATGACCTTTGTTCCGGCAAAAGTATAATAGGAAGTGTCATAAAGAGCCTGGCCAAAGCCATTATCACCTATCGAATCAAGGTAATAATTCGGCGCTACCCCCTGATCGACGCCATTTTTCCAAACATTTCTGGGAGAGGTCATCTGGGGATCTGCGGAAAAGCAGCGGTATAATTGAATTCCCGCTCCGATATCGAATACTTTATTTGCTGTGGAAACATCGGTCAGGTAAGCAAGCGAAAAATCGGTAAACGGCGACATCTGGAGCTCGGATGTCAGCATCAGCTCATTATGCCAGATACCGAATAAATTATTGGTTAAACGTATCCCTGCGAGGTTAACAAAACATTCATCAAATCCCGATTGATATATATACCCGGGATAGGCGCCGGATCTGAAAAGATACTCTCCAAGGTTTCTTGCCTCATGATTATACTTTTCATTCCACAGACCGATTCCTATGTCGAGAAGTGACTCTGTCGGGTCAGGACTGCAATGGAGCACCATTTCGGCGCGGTCGATGAAAAAACTGCCGACCGGTGCATTCGCAAAATCGTCCGGATTGGTGACCGTTTTATAGCTTTGCGTATTATAGGTAAGAAGGAATCCGCTGGTCACAAAAATTTCGCACCGGGGATGAACTTTGGATTCGAAATTAAATCCCAGCAAATTTCTCTGAAGCCACTTATGCGAGTAATTGGTTGATCGGTACTTGTAGTTGACAAACTGCCCGCCTTCCATGAACACAAAACCGTGAATACCGAGACTTTTCTGAAACTCTCCCTCCGCATTGCACAGGTTGATTAATGCCGTCAATAAACCGGCCCACGCAGCCTTGTACAGCAAACCTTTTCGAAAAGACATACGAAAACCTCCTCTTCGGGATTGCTTTATGAGTATTGTTGACAAAGGTGCTCTCTCAGTCATGGCTTTATCGGAAAACAAGGGAAGGAACGCGTGAGAATTTGCTGCAAAAATATAATAACTTTTTTTCCTGAAACAAATAAAAAAGCGGGAAAAGTCAAATTGACCGGATTACAATTCCGTTTTTTTACCCTGCCGCTTTGCTTCGTCCCGGAGTTCCTCACCGCCGGGCATCGGCTCGCCAAGATGCTGCAGCATGACTTCCGCATCGCCGGCAAACCTGCAATCCGGGGCGTTCTTGAGCACCCAACGGTAGTTGACCTCTGCCATTCCGGCCCGATTGAGGTACCGGTCATAGAGAAATCCGATCCTGAACATTACTTCACACTGTTTGCTCCGATCGTTATCAAGAATGAGAAATCGGCGATAGTTCTTGATCGCCTCGAACCGGCTCTGCCCCTGCTGTTCGGCCTGGATCTTTGCAAGTTCAATAAGCGCCTTTTTGCCCTCATCGGTGAAAACATAATAATCAGTCAGAATGCTGTACATAGCCCGTGCCTGCGCTATAGCACCGATATCGCGAAGCGAATCCGCACCCCTGAGCAGCTTTTCCGGATCTTGTACCCGTCCATCCGACCATGTGTCCGGATGGAGAAACCTTACCTGCCTGGTGCGGCGGATTTCATAGATAAGCCTGTCGAATTTTTCCGACACCTGCTGCGAATAAAGCCGGGCGATGCAGCTTGTAAACTTCGCCGGATCAATCGCGGCCCCGGGGCTGCCGTTTTCATCCCAGTAGGAATAGCGTGCCATTGCAGAATCCATACGCACGTTTTTTCTGGCCGCAGGCGCAATGGATTCATTCACGTATCGCTGGGCGATTTCATTTTTCCATGCCCATTCGAGCACCTTTTTCACCTCGGGTTTCGATGCGTATCCGGAAGCTACGGCTTTTTCACTGAACAGCTTCAATTGTATAAGCCGGTTCTGGAGCATCCGGGGATCTTTTTTGAACGAACCATACTGGTCTGCAGGCATCCATGAGAGGATGACGCTGACATCACCCGTGTCAATCATTTTCCGTCCGCCGCAGAGGTCATTGACCGAGTCCGGAAACGGTTTGCCGTATTTCTCTTTGTAGAACTTTCTCAAAAAAAAGTCCCGGTACATTCTCTCGCGAAACATGCCGAACAGCCGGGGATTCCGTAAGTCCATGGATATCGAATCGGGTTTATAATTGCTCAGAAATAATTTTTTCGCAGCATTCCCTCGAACAGAATCAAATGGCGATACGACTTCAGTGGTACACGGTTTCCCGGCCGAAGCGGTAACCGTACCCGTCATGAACTCGTCCCTGTGGGTGTCATAATAATTCCTGACCTCACTATCGCTGTATCCGCAGTTCCCCTGTAAAATTCGTACCTCAAACGCCTTTGAAAGAAACGCCCGTTTCTTCCATTCCCATTCTTTGCTATGCCGGATTCCGATGCCGGCATGGCTCAAGCGCACCTTCTGCCAGATCGCTTCGGTCGCAATCAGCGACCACTCCTTGCCGCCCTTTGCAAGCCCGAAGCTGTCCTGCTCTCCCGGCATATACCGGGTAACAAATTCGAAAGCGTCCGCATCCTGGCGGGTGATGAGCGTGGAGCCCACATAGGCAAGTTTGTCATTCTCCGGCACACCGTGATTACACATGCAAAGAAGTGTCGTAAAAGTCATAATGCACTGTACGATAAACAATGCGTGCCTTTCTTTCATGAAACCGTCCCTTGATGCCGGATAAAAAAGTTGTTGAGCGATAACTGCTGCTGATTATAAATAAAATAGTTTGCAGTTGAATCGGATGCTAATTGCAATCCATCTTGAACTGCCACAACACTTTGCGCTGCCGACCGGAAATAAAATGATCACTTCAGACCTTCATAACTGGGGCATTGGAGACAGGGTAGTAAGCCTGCTCTTTGCGGCAATTCCTTTTTCGGATAAGTCTGATTTGAAAGTCCAATGCCGGAATAGATATATTTCAAAAAGTTATTTACTGTAATAACGGCGGATATTAAAATGGAAACGGATGAAAATGAAGTGTGCCTTTCCGGAGAGAAATTAATCGGCGACGATTATTCGCCCGACCAGATCAGGGAATGGCATGAAGATGAAAAGGAAAGTTACGCCGGATTGGTCGAGAAGGCAGGGAAAGAGCATGATTATTGGTATCACACCCTGAACATCAGTCACGGTTATCGGCATTTGCCCCGCAATCGAACATTCGAAAGGGTCATCGGGCTCGGCTCCGCTTTTGGAAAAGAATTCGGACCGATCGCCGGGAGGATTTCAGAACTTGTTATCATTGAACCTTCTGACACTCTCATGTCGGCAGATATTCAAGGTTTGAAACCGGTCTATTCGAAACCATCGATCGACGGTCGTATCAGGTATCCGGACGGATATTTTGACCTTGCAACATCATTCGGAACATTGCACCATATTCCGAATGTAACCTTCGTCATCGGCGAAATAAAACGGGTTTTGAAGCCGGGCGGGTATTTCCTTCTGCGCGAACCGATTACCTCGATGGGAGATTGGAGGTTGCCGAGACCCGGACTTACAAAAAGG
>CAISVC010000172.1 GCA_903888815.1 uncultured Fibrobacterota bacterium | reverse complement strand
CTGGCCGGGAAGAACACGCCGACGGTCTTTTTTATAGCTGCGGGCATTGTTGTATGCATCGGGTTCCTTTCGCAGCGAACAGGAAGGAGCGCGCCATGATGCACGGGCTGCAGCCTGCCGGCGCGGCGCTCATCGCCGTTCTGGCCGACCGCTTCGTTCTCGACCGTTGCTTCGGCAGAAGATGCATGCCGACAATGCTTGACCGGACATTCCCGGAAGCCGGTATCGTGCCGGTACTGCTTACCGGCGGAGCGGCCGCAGCGTGGGTAATTGCCGCACTCGTGTTGAACCCGCTTCGCGCGGCATATTGTTATGCACCGGTGCTTGTCGCGGTTATTCTCCTGCTGGCAACAGGGGGCGAAGCGGTGCTCGAGCGATGGCGGCCGTTTGAGATGCTCAACCGTGTCTTCGGCAGGGCGGCGGTAATAAGCTCAATGCTCGGATTGCTGGTGATCGTACCCGCGGCCGGGCACCATGCTGTTTCGTTTTCGCAAAGTGCGGCAGCAGGGATACTGACCGGAACGGTCTTCGTCATTATAAGCCTGCTGTACAGCGGCATACGTGAAAAGGCGGGTCTGACTTGTCAGACCCGCCTGACCGGTACCGGGCGGGGCAGTGAAGCTTTTGCAAAGGAGCTTGTCGCCGCCGGGTTGCTGGCGCTTGTCCTTGCAGGTGTTTTAAACCTTAACCTTTCTGGTTAACATTTTCAGCTAACCGTTGATTTATGGAAACATTCACGCCGGTTATCGTAACCATGGCAGTTCTGGCAGCGGTTATTGCCGCCGTTGCCGTCATTGCGGACAGAATGCAGCGTCCGTTTTACTCGCGTTTCGATCGGGTCCGGCGGGTTCTTCCGGGGTATAACTGCGGCGCCTGCGGACTGCAGGAATGCATTGATTATGCAGCCGCCGTTGCCCATGGCAAAGCAGGACCCATGGGTTGCATCCCGGGCGGTCCCGGAACCGCGCATGCGATCGCGGACATTCTGAATACGGTCGCAGAACCAGGCGAACCGGTGATGGCGGCGGTTCACTGCAAAGGCGGCGGGAGCGAGGCTGACAACCGGGCGCGCTACGAAGGAATTCCCGATTGTCATGCTGCACTGCTCACCGGCAACGGCACCAAAGCGTGTATTGAAGGATGCCTGGGGCTCGGCTCATGCGTCAGGGCATGCCCATTCGACGCGCTTTCCATTACCGGCGATGCGGTAGCAGCGGTTGACCGCCAGAAATGCACGGGGTGCGGGAAATGTCTGGCCGCATGCCCGCGAAACCTGCTCTCGCTTATTCCGCACGTGCATAAGATCTATCTGGCATGCAATAACCACGATTACGGCGATCAGGTCGCCGGGTATTGTACGGTCGGATGCACCGCCTGCGAAGCGTGCGTGAACGTCACCCCGTCGGGGGCCGTGGTCATGCACGATAATCTGCCGGGTCTCGATTACACGGTCCCGGGCGAGAACTTCATTGCCGCGGCATACCGATGCCCGTCAGAATGTTTCGTCGACCTTGTCAAGGCGCGTCCCAAGGCGAATATCGATACCAAATGCAACGGGTGCGGTGAGTGCAGCGCGGTCTGCCCTGTCGAGGGCGCGGTCTCGGGCGGGAGCGGAAAGCGCCATGTCATCAGGAAGGAGCTGTGCATCGGATGCGGCCGGTGCCTCACGGTCTGCCCCGTCCGTGCTATCGCACTGTGGGGAAGCCTCGGGTATGAGACAAATTATAAAGGTGTCAGGTAATTGATCTGCGCTTCGATCGTGGATTTCCCGCAGCGGTTTCCTTCCTCACCCACGCCAAAAAATCCGGATTTCCGCCGATAACCGGCAGCGCGACAATGCAGGGAACACTGTAGGAATGAAGCGATTTGACCCTTTTAATCAGACGGTTGAGGAGCCCATGGCTTGTTTTGACTATCAGCACGGCCTCATGATCCCGGCGCAGCCGGCCTTCCCAGAAGTAAAAGGAATCGATACCGCCGGAAATATTAGCGCATGCGGCAAGCCGTTCTTCAACAAGCTTCCTGCCGATGCGCTTAGCCTGTTTTTTATCACGCGCGGTAATATAGATGAGTAACGGTTTCATGGTCTGTCCGGAAACATCCCGGATACGGTTATTTCTTTTTTGCCTCTGCCTTATGAATGAGTATGCCGAGGTCCTTCATGGAAACCGGCTTTTCAAAAAATGAGGCTTTCAGCTCGCTTAACTGGCCTTCGGTAATTTCCGAGACATAACCGGAAATGAGAATTTTAGTAGAGTCCGCAGGCATGAGTTTAATGAGCTGAACACCGTCGTATTTCGGCATCTTGAAGTCAGTGATCAGCACATCCACCGGGTTCTGAAGAATATGCGCCCGGGCCTCTTCCGGATCGTTGAAAGTGGATATTTTCAGATTTTTCGATATGCACACGAGAAAGACTTTCAGCAAATCGGCGATCTGCATCTCGTCGTCCACCACCACGACCTCAAGCGGTTTTTTGTTCATCGTTTGGAAACCCTTTTACGGTTATTATGAATCAAGGATACTAAAGCGTATCATTTAGCAGATGAAAATTCAAGAGGCATCATAAATTACAAAAACTTTTTAATCAGTAGGTCATAGGTTCGATAAAGTGAACGAAAAACACAGAATAGCCTTGCTCTTGCCGAATTTTTAGCTCCTATTGAAATTATGCCTTTTGATGAAAATGCTGCGATTGAATTTGGGAAAATTAGAGCTTTATTAGAAAAAAAATGGTACTTTGATCGGTGAATATGACCTCATGATTGCTGCCCATGCATTATCACTTGATTTAATCCTGGTTACAAACAAT
>CAISVC010000171.1 GCA_903888815.1 uncultured Fibrobacterota bacterium | reverse complement strand
TCGCAGTCATGCGGGCAGCCTCTTGATGTCTGGATCCAGATTGACGAATATCTTTTGGGATCGAGCAAACCGAACCGCGGTACGGGCGAATCCTTCATGTCAACCAGTTTCTCCGAACGGTAAATATTCTTCGGCCGGTTGTTCTCAAAATCCTCCAGTATTTCCCCCCACAGATATTCGACCTCGCCGATGGCCACGGCATCGGCATGCCGCTTCGCTTCATCCGGCATAACCGTGGGATGTATCCCGCCGAGGACCACCTTTTTTCCGCGCTTCCGGTATTCATCGGCTATCTCATACGCTCGTGTTGCCTGCTGCGTCATGCAGGAAATTCCGACCAGATCATAGTTGTTATCAAAATCCACCGCATCAAAGTTTTCATCGACCAGCCCGACCTCGTGTTTTTCAGGCGTCAATGCCGCGATCAGGAGCAACGCTGAACTCAAACCCGTCCAGTAGCTTCGATACGAGGCGCTGTCCGGGTTAGTATGCCAGTATTCCTGAAAGTACTTATTGTTGCCCCAAAAATTTCCTTTTGGTGAAATGAGTCCGATTTTCATTTTTATACCCTTTCTTGCTTCGTACTTACCCTCTTTTATTTGCATAACCTCGTCACTATATATAAATTAATGCCTTATCGACTCACAAAGCGGGGAATTATGGAAATGAAAGTCGCTGATGTCATCGTCAAGTGCCTAGAGGCGGAGGGGATCGAGTATGCGTTCGGGATTTCAGGTTCCCATTATCTCGCGTTTTTCAAAGCACTTAAAAATTCCCCCATAAAATTCATCTCGGTCAAGCATGAAAGCGCTGCCGGTTTCATGGCGGCGCATTACGCCCGGCTGGCACAGAAACCTGCCCTCGTACTCGGCACGGCAGGCCCCGGCGCAATGAATCTCTTGAACGGCATCACAGAATTGTATAAAGCCAACCTGCCTTGTTTCATTCTGTCGCCGATAGTAGCCACAGATTTGCAAGGTAAAAATGCTTTTCAGGAAGACAGCGGCCTCGGCAATTCGTATTCCATCGCAGATGTTATGAGGTCCGTCACAAAGAAATCCATTACCTGCGTGCATTCGGGAAACATTGTTCACTATGTTAGGGATCTTATGCGATATATGCTTAGCGGCAGAAAGGGCCCGGTACATCTGCTGATCGCTTCCAATTTTTTTGAGAGTGTAACCGAATACACGCCGGCTACGCCTGCGCAATATCGAAATACCGGTGAAGAATGCACTGAACCGAATAAAATCAGGACTATAGCGAAAACATTGCATGAATCAAAACGGCCATTGTTATTTACCGGAAACAGAGCATGGTATCCGGGTGCTTCAGGTATGATAAAAAAAATAAGCCATGATTTTGGCATCCCTGTTGTTCTTTCCGGCGCGGCAAAAGGTCTTTTTGATGAATACTCACCTTATTTTGGCGGTATTCTGGATTTATATGGTCACCGATCGGCCGAAGTATTCGTAAAAAAAGCCGACTTGATTGTTTCTATCGGCGAAGAGTTCAGTGAACTTGCCACCAACAAATACGAACCCGGTCTTTTCGGCAGCAACACGATCCAGATAGATGTTGACGGTTACGACATCGGTAGAAACTACCCTGTTATGCTGAGCGCATGCGGCGACTTAAACTCTTCTCTGAGTTCTTTATATAACGAACTTAAGTGCTTAGGCGAGAAACAATTCTTTTCACATTCATTCGCGGATGAATTTGTAAAAGAAAACCGGGCGCTTTGGGAGGATATGGAAGATTCGTCTCTGCCTTTGAAATCACCACGCGCTTTCAAAGAAATATCCGACCTGCTTCCGGCGAACTCCACGGTTTTCAACGATATGGGAGCGAATGGTTTCCTTTCTCTCCGCCATTTGCGGGTTCACGAACAAGGCTATTCCGCATGCATGTGCGGCTATTCCATGGGACAGGGTGTGGCCGGATGCGTTGGAGGAAAACTTGCTGCCCCGGAAAAAATGGCGATATCGATTACCGGAGACGGCTCATTTCTGATGAACGGTTTTGAAATCGCCACAGCTTGCCAATATAATATTCCGATTATCTGGATAATTTTCAACAATAACAGTTATGGTATGGTTGATATCGGCCAGAAGATCCTCTATAATGATAATCTCAAATTCTGCTGCGACATTTTTGTACCCGACTTGTCAAAAATAGCGGATTCTTTTTCAATCGATTATTACAAATGCACAGATCCGGCATCTATCAGAGAAAATTTCGTATCTGCAAAAAACAAATACATCACGAATAATAAAAGCGCCATTGTTGAAGTCGTGATAGACAGCAACGACATTTTCCCTATAAAACCCCGCTCGGTTAAATATATCCAGGAAATCGGGAACACGGAAGAAGCAGGAAAATCCTCCTACCTTATGAAAGCCTTTAAACGCATGCTCCGCGAGAAAGTATAGCCTGCGCGCCGAATCGGCCCGTGCCGGTATTTTTACCTCCACAATCCGTAGTATAATCTTTCCAGTCAACATACAACAGATAGCGCCTTTCCTGACGCATGATTTTTGTCCATGCAAACCAGTTGATTTTTATTGATATACAATCAGCCGCAACGGTACAATATTACCGCGTATCGCCAACATTTCCAGACAGTTGCGGGAGAATGATTATGCCGATCGAAACACTTTCACCGACCTACGAGCTGTTGGATACCGTCTCATCGTCAAGCGACAGCGACGTTTCAGTCATCCGCGACCGCCAGAGCGGAGAGCTGTTTCTTCTCAAATACCTGAAAAACCGCGCCGAAGGCGGCCTGGAACGGAAACTCCGCTTCAAGCACGAAATGGACATCGTCTCATCGCTTGACCACCCAAACATCGCCAAACCTTCGTTTTCGCTGGGCAGCAAGGACATGGACTCCATCGCCTACCCATACCGGAAAGGCCGGACATTATCGTCGATTCTTGCCGCAGCATCAAACCTTTCTCCGCTCGAAGCCATGAACATCACCCGGCAGCTCCTGGACGCGCTCGAATACCTTCACGGCCGGGGCATCATCCATTGCGACATCAACCCGAACAACCTGTACGTTGACGATGATAAAGGTTTGCAGCTTCTTGACTTCGGGATGTCCATGACCGGCGATGAAGCGGCACAGGTGCCCGAAGGCCGGACCGTGGGCGCCATGCCCTGGCTTTCGCCCGAACAGACCGGGTTCACGGACTTCAAGATTGATGCCCGTTCAGACCTGTACTGCGCCGCGCTCATTCTGTACCGCCTGCTTTCCGACAGGCTGCCCTTTGAGCTTGCGAACAACGGCATCGAAGAGTTCCTGAACCTGGCACTCCATACCGAGGTGCCTCCGCTGCGGAACGTGCCGCTGTCAATCAATGCAATGCTGCTCAAAGCGCTTCGGCCTTCACCTGCGGAGCGGTATCAGACCGCGGCAGGTTTCAAGCATGACGTGATTGAGACCATCGAGCGCACAAAAAACGAGAACCATGATAACTTTACTCCGGGCAGGCAGGACGCGATCATCGCGGTCAACAGTTCGCGCATTTTTGTTGCGCGGGGCCGCGAGGTGGAGAGCCTCAGGGACGGCGTCGGGCAGCTTCTTCAGGGCCGCGCGGTCTCGTTCTGCATCCACGGCAAGTCCGGGACCGGGAAGACCGAAATCGTCCGTGAGTTCCGGCGCACGGTGGTCGGACGCCGTTTCTTTTTCATTTCCGCGAAATGCAACGGTTTTACGCCCCGGCAGCCCTATTCCATTTGCAGGCACCTTGTTCTCGAATTCATTGCAACTGTCAATAACGCGGGAAAAGAGACGGCAGAGGCCTTTTCCACGGCCGCCGGCAAACTGCTCATCTCCTATTCGGGCGTCATCTGCAAAATCGTCCCGGAAATGCGGCAGTTTTTCAAGGACGTCCGGCCCATCGACATCGTTGAGCCGGAAAAAGAGGCCGACCGCACCGCGCACGTGCTCTTTACCCTTATTTCCGCGATATGCTCCTTTAAACCTCTTGTCATCTTCATCGACGACACCCAGTGGATCGACCGGGTCTCGTTCGAGATCGTCCGGCGCCTTCTAAATGGTTCAATTCCGTGCATGACGATCGTCGTCGTGCGCACCGGACAGCTTGAAGGCGATCTCCGCGTATTCGACTGCGACCTGCGCAAAACAGGCCTGCAGAAATTCCTGCCAATCATGTCCTTTACCCAGGCCGAAATCAAGGACCTGATATCGTCGCGCTTTGGCGCCGTAAAAGACACCGGGCGGCTTGCCGGCCTTTTGACGTCAAAAACCGATTGTTCGCCTTTCGCGCTCGCGGAAGCGTTCCGTTTTCTTGTCAACAACGCGGTCATTACGACAAACGGAAAAACCTGGGAGTTATCAGGCTTTGCAGGGCGCGATCTGCCGGAAAAACTTGACCCGGTAACGCTGCTCCTGCAGAAAATAAGCGGTCTTGCCGGGGATGCCCTGCAATGGCTTGAATGCGCGTCGCTTGTCGAAGGTAAATTCCAGAGCAGGTTGATCGATAGCGCGGCAGGTTATAACGCCGCCCAATCGGGCGTTATTGCCGAATCTCTTGTCGATGCAGGGATCATCGTCCAGCAATTCGGCGGCGGCTATTGTTTTGCTCACGACCAGATACAGGAATCGGTCCGCGACCGAATGCCGGACAATAAGAAATTCTCATTATACGAAAATTTCGGCAAGATCTATGAGTCCATGGCGGCCGCGGACGGAGAATATCTTTTCCTCGCCGCGGAAAGCTATCTGAAGAGTAAATATCTCTCCAGGGCCATTGTGCTTTGCTGTGAGGCGGCCCGGTACGCCGCGGAAAAGGCGGCGCTCGACATCGCCTCGCGCTACTTCACGAAAACGCAGCTCATGGTCACCCAGTGCGTGAAGGCAGGCGTGGTCCCGCCCATAAACACCGTGGCAATGCAGACCGAGTTCGGCGACGTGCTGATGCTCACCGGCAGGAACGAGCAGGCTTTGCAGATGTTTGAGAAACTCCTGGAGGGAAAATATGAGCTCGATAACCTTGTCCGGCTGGAAATACAGTATAAAATCGGCACGATATATCATAATACAGGGGATTTTAATTCTTCCATTCGTTATTTCCTCGACGCACTCGCGCAACTGAAAATCACCTTCCCGGTCAGAAAAATCAGGACCATCATTGCGCTGCTGTACGAAACATTCAAGCAGACCGTGTTCTCGCTCGGAATCAGATCATTGCTCAGAAAGACTGACAATATCGAAAAAATCCTTTCGGTCAGGATACTTAACAAACTCACCTACTCACTGTTTTTCAAAAATATCCTGTTAGTGCAATACGCCCATTTCAAGGCGCTGAATATTGCGGACAGGCTCGTTGACTGCGCTGAAAAAGCCGAGGCATATTCAAACCATAGCGTCGTGTCGTTTATGATGTTGATGAAAAAACGGGGATTTTCCTATTTTAAGAAAGCAATCGCTATCGCAATGAAATCCAACAGAAAAGATTCTCTTGCTTTTGCATATACTGCTGGCGGAATAAGCCATTATTATAACGGTAGCTGGAAAGAAGCCGATAAAAACCTTTCGGAAAGCCTTGCAACTTACAAAAGCATCGGAGACCGGTGGGGGCAGATCGTTCCGCTTGAGACCGCAACGTATGTCGAGTTCAGAAAAGGGAACCTCTCACAATGCAAATCCCTGATAGAAAAAATGATTCCGCTTGACGAAGATTGCAAAGACAACCGCGGCCTGGCATTGTCACATTCTTTTTCTACGCAGATAAAATCTTTGGAAGGACGGGATTGCGATACAGATTGGAGAGCTCTTATCGAAGAGCGTGAAGCCTTCCTTTCAAATAATCCTTTGGTTAAAACAGTCTGCAATATCGCCATTGCCGAAAAACTTCTTTTATCTGAGCAGATTAAAAGTGCTCATGACCTGTCAGAAGTAATCCTTGACACCATCAAGCAGAACAGTCTCATTCACGAATACGTTGCCGGCGCCTTTTCCGACCGCTGCGAAATCCTCATCAGGGAATATCGCAACCGTTCAGGCGGCCATGGGCCGCAAAAACAGCTCGCCCTTTCCGACCGCGACCTGCTGCGGCAGCTCCGCAGGTTCATCGTTCCCGCCTTTATGCGCGGCGTCATGTACCCGGCGCACCGCGGCGCAGCGTACCGCGCCATGGCCTGGTATACCGCTTTTAAAAAACACAGACGCATGGCAGATTATTTTTTCAGGAAAGCGGTCAATCATCACCATAAACTGGACATGAAATACGAAGAGGCGAAATCACATCGTGATTTCGGCCTGTTCTTCGAAGACCGTCATCAGCCGGGCCTTGCCCGCGATTATTTCAACCGGGCCTATCTTCTGTTCGACCATTGCGGCGCATATGTTGAGTGCGGCCGCATTCAGGACAGGGTCGATACGGAAATCGTAAAACACCGCGCACCGCGAGACGCTGAAAATAACGCCCCGGCGATCGGCGCATCCGAGGTCGCGCAGATCCGCATGGACGCCCTGCATAACGCGAGCCTCTCCCTGACGCAGACCGACGACATAGACACGCTGCTGCGCCGCATCGTGTCCGCGCTCATCAAGGTTACCGGCGCGCACTACGGATACCTGCGGCTCGAAGGCGACGGGGGCAACGAAGCGCGGGAGCTCGTGCTCAATCATGACAACCGTGAGCTTTCGAAGGAATCAATTTCCTGGTCGGACGGCATCATGCACCGGACGGCCGTGGAGAAGCGCATCATCGTATCGCCCGGACCGAAAGACCCGAAAACGAGGGGGGCGGCCGGAAAAAAGGAAGGGTCCGTATTGTGCGTGCCTTTTGTCAGGGAAGGGAAATATCTGGGGTGCGTGTATTGCGCCAACCCGCTCGTGGCAGGTCTCTTTTCGGAAAACGCGGTAAAGGCGGCGCAGATCATTTCCGTGCAGGCGGCCTTCCTTATCGAGAACACCCGCCTCATGGAGGAGTACAAGCGGCTCAACGTACGGCTGGAAGATAAAGTAAAGGAACAGACCGGCGATATAACCGGCAAAAATGAAGAGCTTTCGGCCGCAAACCTCAAGCTCCTTGAATCGGAGCGGATGAAGGGCCTGCTCACCGGCGCCGTCGTGCACGACATCAAGAACTATGCGGCCGGCATTTCCGGCCATGTCAGGCTCATATCGTTCCGCC
>CAISVC010000170.1 GCA_903888815.1 uncultured Fibrobacterota bacterium | reverse complement strand
GGAGAGAATGTCACGCTCACGTTTTGTGAATTGCCTGCCGCGATCGTACCCGACCAATTCCCACTAAATCCGCTCGGATAGCTGATGCTGCTGACCGTCAGCGTCGAATTGCCACCACTGCTGATCGTCAGCGTGCGTTGCGCAGTCGCGTTCACGGTCACGTTCCCAAACGCTAGATCGCCACTCAACCCAATGATCCGTGTCCCCTGCTCCACAGTGAAATCCGTGAATGAACCGTCTCCGGATATTATGGTTCCGGTTGCATTTTTGCCGTATATCTTGAGCCTATAGTTCGACCCGACACTGCCTGGCACCGTCCAATTATAAGAATGCGAGCCCGCGGAACTAGCCAGGTTCTGTGCGCAATAGTACCAATTATTTCCTGAGTCACTCGAGTAAAGAACGTCAACTGCTGTTATAGCATTGTCACCATACTGAAACCACTGAACGTAAGTTGGTTGACCGTCAATAACCGTGCCTCCATTCCTCAAAGTCATGAGCCTAACATCGGATGTAAACCCGCCCGCTGGTTCTATAGTGTCAACCTCAGTACCCCATGCATTGGAGCCATCATACGGATATTGATTGTAATAATACCACTGCTTGCCAGTCCGATTTGAATCCAGTACGATAACGTACTTACTATCACTATAACCGAAGGCGGCCATGGTATGACCCTCGCCCGGAAGAATAATCCAAGAGCGCTTGTTTACTGTCCATGAAAACGGCCTGCCTGCGTTAATTTCCTGGGTGATCAGTGCCCAGCAATAATCCGATCCTTCGGTAAACGGAATTATGGAGGATTGCACCTGCCGAGAGCTAAAGTTATAGCCACAGGTAGTGTTTGCGACCTGCATAATGCCGTTGTGTATGTTCGCGGTGTTGGTGGATCCATCGGACCCTGTGCCCATAGCATTGGCCAGCCAGTCGAGTGCCTGAGGTACATTATTATCCCAGCCGGTGAGCGCATCATGTTCGATTTTGTACCACTTGATTAGGCCGCCGTAGCTAACATAATAGTTATTTATGTAAGAAAATACGGTAGCTGTGGCGGTTGGTGCGCAACCGCGGGTCCAGGCGTAGTTCTCCGCGTTGGAATCGACAATTACGCTATTTGAGCCACCACTGGCAACGAAGTGATCGCTCGCCCACAAATTAATCTGGGCGAGAGCCAGAACCGCAACCATAGGCCGAGCATGCAAATAGTAATGACTGCGTGCAGGAGCCATATTTCAGTTTTTTGTGTTTTCGGCTCGATTCGATATTTTCGCCCATGCCTCGCTTGCTCGGCTTTCGTAATCGCGTCTTATATTTTCGCTCTCAGCGGCACTTTTGGTGACGATCCCGTTGGCATTAGCGCCCTTACCCGAGTCAAATATATCCGCACCGGCAGGGAATTCGTAAACTTGTAGAGTATGCGCATTGATGAGTAATTGCCGACCCGACTCAGCAATAAAGCCAAAATAGTCGCCATTATGTCCGAGAGAATAGTAGTGCGCAACCCGGACGCGGGAATCTGCTAACCTGGTTTGAGCCAGTTCAACCGCTTTATGATAGGTGACGAGAAAAGCAGGCAGACCCTCGCCGAAAGCGGGGATGGGATAATGAGCGCGCTTGGCAGATACGACAAATGTCCAGTAGTCGGGAATTCCCCATAGCTCTCGGCTGCGGAGATTGACGGCAGCAACCTCGGATGCCGGAGGAGGGGTCAGCGTTTCGGGAAAGCGGTCTGCACCGACAATAACCGGCACTTGATAGCAAATAAGTTTGCCTTCAGCATCAGAACACGGAATGGGGGTCCCGATAGCGTATACAGACCAACGGTTCTGGGCTTGTTCTTTGACGGCTTCAATGATCCACGATTTTGGAACTAAGTCAGGAATCGCGTCTGCACTTGCAGGTGGTGCAGAGACGGCCAGGGCCGGTTCACTTCTTGTGTAGTTGCGTCTCGGGACGCTGGTTGAGTACTGCGCGTTTGCAGCTTGCTCTGCACTGTTTCTTTCTGCCGCTAGTTGCTCTTCGCCGAGAACCGTTGATGCCACCGCGAAAATGAGAAATAGCCTTTGCATGCAAAAAAATGGCCGCCTTCTAAGCGGCACGATTTGCGTTCGTAACATACGGGAAATTGTCATATCGTTTCGTTCCTCTTTGTCTTTGGTGGAGAAGGGCCAGTGGTCAGACCTCAAATCTTTGAAACGGCTGGTCTTACCGGATGCCATGGAACCAGCCACGGCGGCATGAATGCGTGGAGTGCCCAGCATAAAGTGAAAAGGATGAGGCAGCAGATTTCGCTAGTTGCACTTGCCTATTGGGGGGCGTGCGGTGCCGGCCTGCCGCCACCCCATGCCAGCGCGCCAAAACATCGCACGCTTGAACTCCAGAAGAAAACTGGAGGTCTTCTTGCACGGCGAGTCTTGGAATACTAAACTTGCTGGGTTTAGGCGATTTCGAATCCGACTTTTGTTTTCCTATAACCGTTTCTTCTCCATTGTAGAAGGAACCATGCGTACTTCCGCACGCGATTTCCGTCAATCGACCGGACACGGCGGCCCGGCATGCCAATTCAGAAGAGATTGGCCGGTATTCACATTCGGATGGTTTCTCAACCTCTGATCGTGTCTTCCCGCTAGCCTTCCCGCCCGACGCCAATACGCATCGACATCACTCTGTCGGGGATAAACCCCGACCTACAGTGACGGTCCAGTCCGAGCAAACTGACCCACTACCGTGGACCGGTCCGGAGCCCAAGTTTACTGTCCACCGGCAAACGTCGGGATTCTTTTTGCCTTACGCTCCCGCTTTGTGGCTAAATCTGCCCCTTCATGAACATCCACGAATACCAAGCCAAGGCATTGCTGGAGAAATACGGCGTCGCCGTGCCGAAAGGCGTGGCCGCCCGCTCCCTTGCCGAATTTGAACCGGCCCTTGCCCAGTTTCCGGAAGGTCCCGTCGTCGTGAAGGCGCAGCTTCACGCCGGCGGCCGCGGCAAGGGCACCTTCACCGACGGCTTCAAG
>CAISVC010000169.1 GCA_903888815.1 uncultured Fibrobacterota bacterium | reverse complement strand
TCAGGGCAAGTTTGATAAAATCAGCGAGATTTATCACAGGCAGGTTCTCTCGAAGAACCCATAATCGAGCGTGGGTTCCTCGAGAAAGGACGGTGCATGGCTCTGTATCGGTGAAGTTCTCGTGGGTGGCTCTTTCCACCTGCCGCAGCGCTTAAGAATTTGCCGGACAACCGCTTCTTCCTCGATAAAAGAAATAATCTTCATTTCTCCCCCGCACCTGAGGCACTTCAGCGGGTCAACCTCGTAAACACACTTGATAAGAACTGAACCCGGAGTGTTCCCAATCGCGCATGCTTTTGACGACCTCCTCCCCGATCTTCTCCTCGCGCAGGAGCACATTGAACACCTTTTCCCGCCATACGCTTATCCAGTAATTATTTTACTATTTTACCTCCGGGGTGAAAATCTAGAGAATTGCTATTTCTCCGCTGTTTATTCCGTCCTCGCCATCAGCCCGCTCGTGGTTACCATGATCCGCACGACGCTGGTACCCTGTACAGGAGTGAAGGTGGCTGAACCGTACTGCGCATCGAGGAGCGGCGCGAGAAACTTACAGCGGGTGCGCAGGAAAAAAATATCCCACGGCTTCATTCCGCCGTCCAGCGCATACATGGTCCGCACCTTGGTATGCTCATCCTTTATATCGCAATACCTTCCCGCCACCCTGTCGAGGCAATAGGCGGTATGGATTCCCAGCAGATTGACGACAGGCTTCCATTTCAGGATGCGGGCATCGATATACAGCTCGTCGCCGGCAATGGCGAACAGAGTATCCCGGGCGTCAGGGCGCACGATTCTTGCCTGGAACTGCTGATTGCCCAGCGGTGTAACGTATACCGTGGCAGCAAGTTCCTCACGGACAAGCGCCTTATAGCCCCTGATTCCCGCTGCGACGAGAACGATAACCAGCGCCGACATGAACATCAGGAGCGCCATGAGCAGAAATGTAAAGCTGCCGAGGATCCGGCGCTTTTTCCAGGCCCGCGGAACAAGATACATGAAAATCACTCCGCCGAGGATCGTTCCGGCGAAGACGGCGAGAAGGATGGTGGTCATAGGTTCTCCATGTGGTACATGACTGACTGCGCCAGAAGTCGGTCAAGGGAATTGATGGCATAGAGGGGAATATTAAGGATCCGCCCGTTTTTTATAAGGTTCAGGAGCGTGGAACGAACAAGCACTGCCGGTTTGAACCGTTTATCGTATGCCAGAAGGCTTTTACTTTTCGGATTGATCCCGGCTTTTACTTCAAGAGGTAAAATGGTTGATCCATGTTCAAAGAGGAAATCCACTTCAGCGCCGTTGCCGCCGCTTTTCCAATAATACAGCGGGCAGCCCGATGCGGCGAGTTGTTGTGCGACATAATTTTCCACAAACGCACCATGATAGGTGGTAAACAGTTCATGACCCTGGATGAGCATGCCGGCAGGGATCCGGCCGAGACAGGCGAGAAGACCGACATCGAGCATGTAAACTTTGAATGAGTTGCGTTCCGCAAATCCGGCTATGGGCTGTTGAACGGATTCGACCGCATGTGCCATATGGATAAGTCCGGCGTCATACAGCCACCTCAATGCGTTTTCATAATCACGGGCCCGCGCGCTTTTTGATAGTGCTGAAAAAATAAACTTTTTATTCTCCCGCGCCAGGTGGACGGGAATCGAGTCCCACAGTATTGAGAGCTTCGGGATATCGCTTGCGGGAGCATGCTTGGCGAAATCCAGCGCATACTCTTTAAGAATGTCGTTCTGAGCGGCCCGGACGCGCTCAAATGAGCGGGAATCGGCGTACCGGGCAACGGCCTCGGGCATACCGCCGACAAAATAATATGCCTTGAGAAGATCAATAATTTCGTCATGAATAAGGCCGGGTAACGGCTCCACGGTCGTTAAGCCCTCCAGCAGCGTCCGGTATCGTTTCTCTCCAAGTGCAGAGAGAAATTCCGGAAACGTCATGGGTGATAAGGGGAGCAGCGTTACCTTGCCTACAGGAAAGGATTTCGGTGTTGAAAGTTTAACCCCTAACAGCGATCCTGCCGCAACTATGTTGTATTGCGGCGTTTCTTCACAGAAATACTTGAGCGAATTGAGGGCGTTGT